>NZ_JBEPEQ010000049.1:0-40840 GCF_040300925.1 Micromonospora sp. NPDC000207 | reverse complement strand
CGCCGTCGCCCGGGCGACAGGGTCGGGCAGGAAGGGCAGCCCGGTCAGCTCCAGCTTCGTACCGAACCGCAGCTGGATACGGCCCGGTCCGGTCGCTGAGCCGGGGTGCCTGGGTGGACCACCTGCCCGGCTGGGTGCACGGCTCCGACCAGGTCCTCGACACCCTCCTCGACGAGGTCCCCTGGCGGGCCGAGCGCCGCACCATGTACGACACCGACGTCGACGTCCCCCGACTCCTCTGCTGGTACGACGCCGACCGACCCCTGCCCCACCCGGTCCTCACCGCCGCCCGGGCGGCGCTGACCCTGCACTACGCGCCGGAACTGGGCGAGCCGTTCGTCACCGCCGGGATGTGTCTCTACCGCGACGGGCGCGACAGCGTCTCCTGGCACGGCGACACCCGGGGCCGCTCCGCCCACACCGACACCCTGGTCGCCATCGTCTCGTTCGGGTCACCCCGACCCCTGCTGCTGCGTCCACGCGGCGGCGGCGCGCCCAGCCTGCGCTTCCCGCTCGGCCACGGCGACCTGGTGGTGATGGGCGGTTCCTGCCAACGCACCTGGGAACACGCCGTCCCGAAGACCACCCGCCCGGTCGGCCCCCGGGTCAGCGTCCAGTTCCGCCCCACCGGCGTCTCCTGACCGTCTGTCCGACGGCCCCCTCCAGGGCCTGCCTCGCCGCCACCCTGCACGTCACCTGACCCAATCACCCGCGAAGCCTCCCAGCCCCGACCTTCCTGGTGATCAAGGGGTTTGCGTCATCGGCGGTCCGAATCCTGACGCAAATCCCTTGATCACCAAGGAGATCCGGGGGAGGCCGGAGGAGTGCAGGGGGTGGGGGTCAGTCGCGTTGGAGGTGGTGGCCGAGGATGGTGGGGCCGAGCATGACGGCGAAGCCGGAGCCGTCGCGGCGGGGGTCGGCCGGGGGCAGGTCGACGGGGTCGCCGGTGGCGGTGGCACCGACCGGACGGGGGCCGACCCAGGCCGCCGACAGGTCCACCTCGCCCTTGAGGAAACGTTGGGCGCGCACCCCGCCGGTCGCCCGCCCCTTGGCCGGGTACGCCGCGAACGGGGTCACCTTGACGGTGGCCCCGGTGGAGGTGACCACCATCGGGTCACCGTGCGCCGGGTCGTCGGTGCGGACCGCGCCGAAGAAGACCACCCGGGCCCCGGCGGGCAGGCCCACCCCGGCCATCCCGCCACCCTTGAGACCCTGGGGTCGCACGAGCGTCGCGGCGAACCGGAGCAGGGACGCCTCACTGGTGACGAAGGTGAGGCTCTCCGCGCCGTCGGTCAGCCAGGTTGCCCCGACCACCTCGTCGCCCTCGCGGAGCCCGATCACCTCGAACTCGTCGGAGCGGACCGGCCAGTCCGGGGCGCAGACCTTCACCACACCCTGCCGGGTGCCCAGGGCCAGCCCGGGGGATCCCTCGGCGAGGGCACCGACGGGGGCCAGCCCGACCACCGTCTCGCCCGCCTCCAGCGGGACCAGTTCGGCGGCGGCCATGCCGCCCCGCAGGGCGACGGTTCCGGACTGTTGGGGCAGGACCGGCAGGGGCAGGACGTCGATCTTGAAAGCCCGTCCGGTGCTGGTGACCAGGAGGACCCGCCCCCGGGCTGTGGAGTGGACCAACGAGCGTACGGTGTCGTGCTTGTCCCGGCCGCTGGCGCGGCGCCCCTCCACCGCCTCCTCCGACTCGGCGGCGGTCCGGGCGACCAGGCCGGTCGCCGAGAGGATCACCTGACACGGGTCGTCGGCGACCTCCAGCGGCCCGGCCGGCACCGAGGCGGCGAGGACCTCCTTGAGGTCCCCGTCGACGAGGGTCGTCCGGCGGGGCGCGGCGAACTGCTTGGTCACCGCAGCCAGTTCGTCGGAGACGAGCTTCTTGAGCACCTTGTCGTCGTCGAGGATGGTGGAGAGTTCGGCGATCTCCTGACGCAGCTTCTCCTGCTCGGCCTCCAACTCCAGCCGGTCGAAGCGGGTCAACCGGCGCAGCGGGGTGTCCAGGATGTAGCCGGCCTGGATCTCGGAGAGCCGGAACTTCTCCATCAGCCCGTCCTTGGCCGCCTGCGCGTCGTCGGCGGCCCGGATCAGCTTGACCACCTTGTCGATGTCTAGCAGGGCGATCAGCAGGCCGTCGACCAGGTGCAGCCGCTCCTCACGGCGGCGACGGCGGTGCGACGACCGTCGGGTGACCACCTCGTACCGGTGGGCCAGGAAGACCTCCAACAACGACTTCAACCCGAGGGTACGGGGCTGCCCGTCGACCAGGACCAGGTTGTTGACGCCGAAGGACTGCTCCAGCGGGGTGAGCCGGTAGAGGTCGGCCAGGAGCGCCTGCGGGTTGACCCCGACCTTGCACTCGACGACCAGCCGGGTGCCGTTCTCCCGGTCGGTGAGGTCCTTGACGTCGGCGATCCCGGTGAGCCGTTTGGTCTTGTTCACCTCGTTGGTGATGGCGGCGATGACCTTCTCGGCGCCCACCCCGTACGGCAGTTCCACGACGGTGATCGCCTGGCGGCCCCGGCTGCCCTCGATCGGGCCGATCTCCACCTTTCCGCGCATCCGGACCACCCCTCGACCGGTCTCGTACGCCCGGCGGACCTCGTCGAGGCCGAGCAGGAGGCCGCCGGTGGGCAGGTCGGGGCCGGGGACGAACTCCATGAGCTTGTCCAGCGTGGCGTCGGGGTGCCGGATCAGCCACCGGGCCGCCGCCACCACCTCGCCCAGGTTGTGCGGGATCATGTTGGTGGCCATCCCGACCGCGATCCCGGAGGCCCCGTTGACCAGCAGGTTCGGGAAGGCTGCCGGGAGGACCGTCGGTTGGGTGAGCGAGCCGTCGTAGTTCGGCTCGACGTCGACGGTCTCCTCCCCCAGCTCCCCGACGAGCAGCATCGCCTCCCGCGACATCCGGGACTCGGTGTAACGCGCCGCAGCCGGACCGTCGTCCGGGCTCCCGAAATTTCCATGCCCGTCGATGAGTGGGGCGTTGAGGGAGAAGTCCTGGGCGAGGCGGACCATGGCGTCGTAGATGGCCGCGTCACCGTGCGGGTGGTAGCGCCCCATGACGTCGCCGACCACCCGGGCTGACTTGACGTACGGGCGGTCGGGCCGGAACCCGGACTCGTGCATCGAGTAGAGGATGCGCCGGTGCACCGGCTTGAGTCCGTCCCGGGCGTCGGGCAGTGCCCGGGAGTGGATGACCGAGAAGGCGTACTCCAGGTAGGAGTCGGAGACCTCGGTGACCAGCGGATTGTCGAAGACCCGCGCACCGGCCTGGTCGAAGGCGGCGAGGTCGGCCTTCGTGCGGTTGTCCTTGCGGCGTGCCATCGTTCAGCTCTCTTCTCGGCGCGGCGTGGTCGGCGACAGGGGGGTGCTCACGCGTCGATCGCCTCCCGGTCGACCCGGTCCGCCGAGTCGATCAACCAGTTGCGGCGCGGCTCGACCTTCTCCCCCATCAGCAGTTCGAGGATCTGCTCGGCGGCCTCGGCGTCGTCGAGGGTGATCCGGCGTACGGCCCGGGTCGCCGGGTTCATCGTGGTCTCCCACAGTTCGTCGGCGTCCATCTCGCCGAGTCCCTTGAACCGGGGCACCGGGGTGACGATCTGCTTGCCGGCCTTCTCCAGGCGGCGGATGGTGGTCTCCATCTCGGCCTGGGTGTAGGTGTAGGTCGTCTGCGGGTTGCGCCCCTTCGTGGTGATCTTGTGCAGCGGGGGCATCGCGGCGTAGAGCCGCCCCGCCTCGATCAGCGGGCGCATGTACCTGGCGAAGAGGGTGATCAGCAGGGTACGGATGTGCGCACCGTCGACATCGGCGTCCGCCATGATCAGTACGCGGCCGTACCGCATGGTGGTGAGGTCGAAGGTCCGGCCCGAGCCGGCCCCCAGGACCTGGACGATCGCGGCGCACTCGGCGTTGTCCAGCACCTGCTGGAGGTTGGCCTTCTGGACGTTGAGGATCTTGCCCCGGATGGGCAGGAGGGCCTGGTACTCGGCGACCCTGGCCATCCGGCTGGACCCGAGGGCGCTGTCGCCCTCCACGATGAACAGCTCGCTGCGGTCGACCCCGGTGGAGCGGCAGTCGACGAGCTTCGGCGGCATCGACGCACCCTCCAGGGCGGTCTTGCGCCGGGCGGCGTCCTTCTGCTGCTTCTGGGTCAACCGGACCCGGGCCGCGTCGACGATCTTCTGGAGTACGGTCCGGGCCTCGGCCTTGGTCCTGCGGTCGTCCAGCCAGGCCTTGAGGTGCTGCTCCACCAGCCCTTGGATGACCTTGGTGATGCCGGCGGTGGAGAGTTCGTCCTTGGTCTGCGAGGTGAACTGCGGCTCGGGCAGCCGGACGTGCACCACCGCCGTCATCCCCTCCAGGACGTCGTCCAGTGTGGGCGGGTCCTCCTTGGCCTTGAGCAGTCCCCGGGTGGTGCGTACGGCCTCACCGAGGCTGCGGACCAGGGCCCGTTCGAAGCCCTTGCGGTGGGTCCCGCCGTGGGCGTTGCGGATGGTGTTGGTGAAGCACTCGACGGTGCGGTCGTAGCCGGTGCCCCACCGCAGCGCCACCTCGACCTCGGCCCGCCGCTGCACGTTGGACTGCATGACGCCGTTGGCGTCGGCGGCGTTCTCCCGGTAGGTGCCCTCGCCGGTCACCAGCAGGGTGCCGGAGACCGGTCGGTCACCGGCCGGGGCGAGGAACTCCACCATGTCGGTGAGGCCGGCGGGGAACTGGAAGGTCTCCTCGCTCTGCTCCTCGCCGGTGGCGTCGCGCAGCGTGTAGCCGACCCCGGGCACCAGGAAGGCGGTGTTGCGCAGCTTCATCCGGACCGCCGCCACGTCGAGGGCGGCTCCGGTCTCGAAGTACCGGGCGTCGTGCCAGTAACGAATGGAGGTGCCGGTGGACTGGCCCCGCTTGACCGCCCCGACCACCTGGAGCCCGGGACCGGGGGTGAAGGGGGCGTCCGGGCCGGGGCCGTCGAAGACTCCGGGTACGCCGTGCCGGAACGACATCGCGTGGACCTTGCCGCCACGGCGGACCGTCACGTCGAAACGGCGGGAGAGGGCGTTGACGGCTGAGGCCCCGACCCCGTGCAGGCCACCCGAGGTCTTGTAGCCGGAGCCACCGAACTTGCCGCCGGCGTGCAGCCGGGTCAGCACCAGCTCCACCCCGGAGATCCCCGACTTGGCGTGCACGTCGGTGGGGATGCCCCGTCCGTCGTCGTCGACCTGCACCGAGCCGTCGGCGTGCAGGATCACCTCGATCCGGGTGGCGTGCCCGGCGACGCCCTCGTCGGTGGAGTTGTCCAGGATCTCGTTGACGAGGTGACCCACGCCACGGCTGTCGGTCGACCCGATGTACATGCCGGGGCGCTTACGGACGGCGTCCAGCCCCTCCAGGTGGGTCAGGTCGTCGGCCCCGTACAGGGTCTCAGGCTGTGCGGTCAACTGGTCGTACTCCTGGTCTCGGTGGTGCGGGCGGCCGGCCCCCGGTCAAGATCATCAGCGGCGCGCCGCAGCGAGCCTAGCCCGACACGCCGACATGCTGCCGATCCCCCACGCGCCCGACCGGGTGAACGGTAGGCCACCCCCACCTCCGCTTACCACCCCCGAGCCGCAGCCGGAAGAGGTCGGGCGTTGACGTACGTCACACACCCGTGATGGGATCAGCCACCCGGAGGAACTTTGACATTTCCATGAATGGATGGAGTCCCGATGGCCCGATTCCGCCGTACCGCCCTCGCTGCGGCACTCAGCCTCGCCACGGCGGCGCTGTCGAGCGCCATCGTCGCGTCCACCCCGGCGACGGCCGCCCTGCCCACCGCCGCCGTCGCGCTCGGGGACAGTTTCGTCAGCGGGGAGGGGGCCGGGGCGTACACCCCGGTGCCCGACACCACCGGGGTGGCGCAGGGCTTCCCCGGCTGGACCGCGCCGAACAGCAACGCCTTCTTCTGCCACCGGTCGGCCAACGCCTCCCTGCACCGGGCCGACCTGCCGGGCATCGTCGACAGGTTCAACCTGGCCTGCTCCGGGGGCCAACCCCGGGACATCGCCGCCCCCAGCGCCGACCGGGCCAGGGGCCGTCAGGTCCCCGCCCAGCTGGACCAGCTCCGGGCGGTCGGGCAGACCCACGACATCGACCTGGTCCTGATCGGGCTCGGCTCCAACAACACCTCCTTCACCTTCGGCACCGTGGCGGAGAAGTGCGCCAACCGGTTCATCGCCGACGCCTGGACGGGCTGGTGGGAGTTCTGGGCGTACCTCGGCGGGCCGGTGGAGCAGAAGCCGTGCGGCGACGCAGACCTGGCCACCGCCGCCCAGGTCGCGGCGGCCACCACGGAGACGACGAACGCGGTCCGCCAGATCCTCGCCACCCTGGCCGAGATCGACACCGACGGACAGCACCGGGTGGTGTTGCAGGACTACACCAACCCGCTCCCGCTCGACCTGACGGCGAGCCTGCACTCGGAGGACGACCGGGACGACACCCGGGACAAGTTCCGCGCCCTCGGTGCCGAGCGGTACGCCGCCGGGTGCCCGATCCACCGGGCCAGCCTGCTGCCCGGACACCGGTTCTCCCAGGGCCTCGGCACGCTGGTCGGCTCGGTACGCGCCACCCTGGCCGCCGAGTTCCCCTCCGCGAACCTGGTCCACCTGAACGTGCAGCGGGCCTTCGACGGCGCTCGGCTCTGCGAGTCGGCGGGCAGCCCCATCGGAGCCCTGGCCACCCCGATCCGGCTCCAGGACCGCCCCGACGGCACAGTGGTGACGAGCCTCGCCGGCAAGGACAAGATCGCCATCCAGCGGATCGCGAACACCTGTGTGACCCACTTCCAGACCTGCCAGGAGTCCTGGCACCCGAACGCCGCCGGACACCAGGTGCTCGGGCAGTGCCTCAGCGGGGCCGCCGTGGCCACGGCACGGACGGTGGCGTGCGTGCGCTCCGGTGACGGAGCCGTGGGTGTGGGCTGAACGAAGGGACACCGATCGATGCGGTGAGGCTCGCCACGCGGGCCTCACCGCCGAGGTCTCTCAGGCCAGGGTGACGACTGTCGGTCCGGGCGGTGCCACGCTGAGGGACCGCAGCAGTTCCCCGGGCGACCCCTTGATCAGGTCGGCGATCCGGACGTCGTCGAGGACCCCGATGAACGCCTCGTGCGCCCGGCGCAGTTCGATGCGCAACTGGCAGTTGGCGGAGAGCGGGCAGGGGGGTCGGTGACACTCGACCACCTCGCCGTCGCCCTCGAAGGCGCGAAAAATCTCACCGACAGTGACGTTGTCGGCCCCCTCGGCGATGACCACCCCGCCGGACCGCCCCCTGATGGTCACCAGGACGCCTGCCCGACTGAGTCGCTGCACCACCTTGGCCACGTGACTGCGGGGAAGCACCAGCGACATCGCCAACTCGTCGACCGTGGCGCGCCCTTGCGCCGCAGCAGCGAACATGGCGATTCGCAACGCCATGTCGGTTGCCCGGTTGATTTTCACGATGGCGACTTTAGCCAAGGAAAATGGGTTTGAACACTGACCCACCGGGACCGGGGCACAGTGAGTGAACTGCGGGAAGGTCGACAAAAGGAGATTCTGTAATTCCTGTCTACAAAGGAGACGGACAAGCGAATCAAAAACAAGACTTTATTAATCCGCAATTCCCGCATATCGGACTGCATTCCAAAAGGGATCCCCGCACCCATCATTGAGTCCGTCGAATGTGACCTTGGGTCCGACTGGACCGACACAGCGTGACCACCCAGGTGGGATGGCTGCTCGGGGGCCGCCCGGAGAACTCCCTGCTGCCTGAGGGTTAGGGGCGCGAACCCCGGGTACCGCTGTCGGTCATACGCCTCCCTCGGCGCCGGACGGCCCGGGTGACGGCTCATCTGTCCGATCCCGCCCGAGAGCGGGCGGACGTGACCGAACAGATGCCCGGCGTGAGCGGGTGTGACGGAGTGGATGGAGAGTGAGTGTGCGAATCGCGATGATCTCGACGCCGGTCGGCCCGCTCGACCTCCCCGGCGGCGGGCAAGCCGAGGACCGGGGAAGGCACGTCACGGAGCTGACCGCCGAACTGCTCGACGGCGGCCACGACGTCCGGAGACCTCCGTCGGGTACGCCGACCGACCACGCCGCCGCAGCGCGGGAACTCCTGCCACAGCTCGGCGAGTACGGGCGTTCACTGGCCGCCGGATGGCACGCCGAAGACTGGCTGCCCGACGTCGTCCACGCCCACGGCTGGGACGCCGGACTGGCCGCCCTGCACGCGGTCCGGCGTACCGGCCCGGTACCTGTGGTGCTCACGTACCACGCCCTCGCCCCCCTGCCCCGACGCGGACCCGGCTCCGGGCCGGCACCCGACGGTGTGGATCACCGGTCCGGCTACGACCGGGCCCTGGGACAGGCCGTCGACCGGGTCGTGGTGCAGAACACCGAGGAAGTCGGCCACCTGATCCGTCGGGGCGTACCCCGGTCCCGGATGGTTCTGGTCCCCGCCGGGGTGGACCAGACCCTGTTCCGACCGGACGGTCCGAAAGCCCCCCGCGACGCCCGGTCGCGCATCCTCACCGTCGCCGCCGGCCGGGGTGGCAGCGGCCTCGCCGACCTGGTCCGGGCGCTGCCCGCCGTGCCGGGAGCCGAGTGCGTGGTGCTCGGCCCCCGACCTGCGGGCCGTCGGCCTGACGACCCGTTCGCCGCCCGGCTGGCGGCACTCGCCGAGTCCTGCGGGGTCGCCGCCCGGGTCCGGCTGGTCGACGGGGTCTCCCGCGAGGAGCTGCCCGGCTGGTACCGCTCCGCCGACGTCCTGGTGGCCACCGGCGACCACGACCCGTACGGCAGGACCGCACTGGAGGCGATGGCCTGTGGCGTACCCGTCGTCGGGGAGGCCACCGGCGGGGTCGCCGACGTGGTGGTCGACCGGGTGACGGGTGACCTGGTCGGCCAGCGCAGCCCCCGGGCCCTGGCCGGAGCAGTGCGACGGCTGCTCACCGACCAGGTCCGCCGACTCACCTACGCCACCGCCTCGGTCGACCGGATCCGCAGCCGGTACTCGTGGCGACGCTGCGCCGAACAGCTCACCGCGGTCTACGCGCAGACTGCCGGGATCGGGCAGACCCCGGTGCCGGCCTGACGGGCCTCGCCGGGTGGCGACGGTCGGCCTGGGGCCTGCGGTCACCGGTGGCCGTCGTTCCCGGCCGGTGCGGTGAATGGTCCGGCGTACGACGGGTATGCCGCACCGCCCAAGACGGCGGAAGGGGATCAGATGTCGGACACGCATACCGCACTGCGCTCGATGCACGACCTGGGCCTGGCGGCCTGGTTCGGTGGCTCCCTCATGGGGGCGCTCGGGGTCAACGGCGCGGCGACCCGGATCAGCGACTCCACCCAGCGGCTACCGGTGGCCTCGGCCGGCTGGGCCCGGTGGACCCCGATCAACGCGGCGGCGATCGGTGCCCACCTGGCCGGCGCGGCCGGTGAACTGGTCACCGAGAGCCCCCGGGTGATCGGACAGGCCGGGGTGGGGCGGATGAGTGCGGTGAAGACGGCGCTCACCGTCAGCGCGCTCGCCGTGACCGGGTACAGCAGGTTGTTGGGCATGCGCCTGGAGCGGGCCGGCAGCCCGCCCGTGGAGGGGACGACCGAGCCCAACCACGAGACACCCCAGCAGGTGGCCGCCGCCCAACGGCAGATGAAGATGCTCCAGTGGGCGATTCCGGCGCTCACCGGTGCGCTGATCGTCGTCACCGCCTACATGGGCGAGCAGCAGAAGCCGGGGCAGGTGCTGCGGGGGATGCTCGGCCGGGCCTCGGGCGCGATGCGCGGCGGGGGCATGGGGATGATGGCCGCCCGGGGGGCGGCAAAACGGCGCGGCGCGATGTCGATGCACTGAAATCCGCCGTCGGGGTGCCGGGTGTGGGAGGTCCTCCCTCGCCCGGCACTTCGACGTCGTCGCCGTCCACCGGACCCGGCCCACCGTTTGTCGACCGGCTCAGCGGGGAGCCTCAGGGAACGCCGACGACGAAGGGTGTGCCCGACATGCGTGCGCTACGGCTGCTGGAATGGAAGTCCGAAGCCCGACTGGAAGAGGTCGACGAGCCACGCCCCGGTCCGGGGCAGGTGGTCGTCAAGATCGGTGGTGCCGGGGCGTGCCACTCGGACCTGCACCTGATGGACGAGTTCGAGGCCGGGGTCGTGCCATGGAACCCTCCGTTCACCCTCGGACACGAGAACGCCGGCTGGGTGCACGCCCTCGGCAGTGGCGTCACCGGGCTTGAGGTGGGTCAGCCGGTGGCGGTGTACGGCCCGTGGGGCTGCGGGGTCTGCCCCCGCTGCCGCCTCGGCATCGACCCGTACTGCGAGAACCCTGCTGCGGCACCGGTTCCCGGGGGCGGTGGCGGGCTGGGCCTCGACGGCGGCATGGCCGAATACGAACTGGTGCCCGACGCCCGACACGTCGTCCCGCTGCCCGACGGGCTGGACCCCGTCCAGGCGGCCCCGCTGACCGATGCCGGGCTCACCCCGTACCACGCGATCCGGCGGTCCTGGTCGAAGCTGCCGCCCGGGAGCTTCGCCGTGGTGATCGGGGTCGGCGGGCTGGGCCACGTCGGGGTGCAGATCCTCAAGGCCACCACCGCCGCCCAGGTGATCGCCGTGGACTCCCGTGCGGACGCGCTGCGCCTCGCCGAGGGGTGCGGGGCGGACCACACGGTGTCGGCGGGTGACGGGGCCGCCGAGGAGATCCGCGGGATCACCGGGGGTCGTGGTGCCGACGTGGTGCTGGACTTCGTCGGCGTGGACCCCACGCTACGGCTCGGCGCGGCGGTCGCCCGTACGGTCGGCGACCTGACCATCGTCGGGATCGGCGGCGGCACCCTCCCGGTGTCCTACTTCTCGGTGCCGTACGAGGTGAGCATCCAGACGACGTACTGGGGTAGCCGTCCCGAGCTGGTGGAGGTGCTCGACCTCGCCGCCCGTGGCCTGGTGAAGCCGAAGGTCACCACCTTCCCCCTCGCCGAGGCGAACACCGCCTACCAGCGGCTGCGCGACGGCTCCCTGGAAGGCCGGGCGGTCATCGTGCCCTGAGCGGGGCGGGCGGTGACGGTGCCGTGAGCCGGGCCGGCGGCCATCGTGCCGTGAGCCGGGTGGGCGGGGCGGTGCCGTGAGCCGGGCGGGTCAGCCGGGGAGCAGTCCCCGGACGTAGCCGGCCTGCCCGGCGTGTTGCAGGCTGTCGTCGACCACGCTGACCAGCCGGACGCCGAGGGTCACCGGGGGGTCCCAGGAGTCGTCGACCACCCGGTCGAGGTCGGCGGGGGCCAGCCCGGACAGGAACGACCGGGTCCGGTCCCACACCGCCTCGTGGTACTCGACGAGGACCTGCGGGCTCTGCGGGGCGACGGCCGCCACCTGCTCGGGGGTGTGTCCGTACCCGGTGTCGTCGGGGTCGGCTGAGAGGCCGAACCGGCCCGCCCGGTCGCCCTCGGTCCAGAGCTGCCCGGTGCCGAGCAGCTGCGCCACGTGGTGGTCCTGGATCCGGGTCAGGTGCCACACCAGCCAGCCGATCGAGTTGGCCCCCAGTTGGGGTGCCCACCGCAGCTGGGGTGGGGTGAGCCCGTCGACCGCCGACCCGACCAGGTCGGGCAGTCGGGCGTACGCCTCGGTGAGCAGCTCGGTGACGTTCATCCCGGGTCCCTTCGTGGGTGGACGGCTGCCTCCAAGTACCGCCGGGTCGGCCTGTCAAACCTCGCCGGGGACGGTGTTCGGCGGGTGCCTCGGGTGGGAGGTGGGTGCCCCCGGCGGGGCTGCCCGTCGGTCTACGATGGACACCCCGACGAGCCCGTGAAGGGGACGAGCGTGTCAGAGTCAGCGCAGCACGGAGCGATCGTGGACGACAGCATCCCGCACTCGGCACGGATCTACGACTGGTGGCTCGGCGGGAAGGACAACTTCGCCGTCGACCGGGCGACCGGGGCGGCGATGATCGAGGCGATCCCCACCCTGCGGGAGATGGCCAAGGAGAACCGCCGGTTCGTGCACCGGGTCGCCCGTCACCTGGTCGCCGAGGCGGGGATCCGCCAGTTCCTCGACATCGGCACCGGCATCCCGACCCGCCCGAACCTGCACGAGATCGCCCAGGAGGTCGCGCCGGAGACCCGGGTGGTCTACGTCGACAACGACCCGATCGTGCTGGCCCACGCCAGGGCGCTGATGGTCAGCTCGCCGGAGGGTCGCAGCACGTACATCCACGCCGACCTGCGTGAGCCGGAGAAGATCCTCACCGACGCCTCGCTGACCGAGACCCTCGACCTGAACCAGCCGGTGGCACTGACCCTGGTCGCCATCCTGATGCTCCTCGACGACGCCGACGACCCGATGGGTCGGATCCGGGTGCTGATGGACGCGCTGCCCTCCGGCAGCTACCTCGCGATCACGCACCCCACCCAGGACTTCGCCCCGGAGGCGGTGGAGGTCGCGGTGGCAGCCGCCCGCAACAACGGGATGACCCTGGTGCCCCGGCACCGGGCCGAGGTCGAGCAGTTCTTCCAGGGGTGGGAGCTGATCGAGCCGGGTGTGGTGCCGGTCCTGGGTTGGCGTCCCGACCAGCCGGTCGAGAACCCGGAGGCCGCCTACTACTGGGCCGGGGTCGCCCGCAAGCGCTGACCCGGGCACCTCACCGCGGAGACGACGGCGACCTCGGCCTAACTGCCCGACATCGCCTCGAAGACGATTCCCGGACACGCAGACGGGGCCGACCCCCGGTGGGGTCGGCCCCGTCTCGTCGGCCTCGGCGTGCGGGTGGGTCAGTGGGCGTAGCCCCGGGTGGCGATCCACTCGGCGAGCTCGGTGACGCTCATCCGGTAGGTGGCGTGGGCGGGGTCGGCGGAGTCGGCGATGGTGACGACGTCGCCACCGTCGCGGTAGCCGATCACGCTGATGTAGTGCCCGCCCTCGAAGGCGTGGGTGACGCCGTCGGTGTCGGTGGCGGTGCCGGCCACGTTGGCGACCACGGCCCGGCCGTCGTCGACGGTACCGACGATGTCGGCGCGGAGTCGCTCGGTCTGCTTCCGGTCGGGCTTGTCGGGGGTCTCGACACTGCGGTAGACGTCCCGGCCGGTCTGCTTGTTGAGCACCGGGGTGATGTCGTTGATGGAGTCCGTGCCGTTCTCGGTGGTGCCCATCTCCTCGGCCATGGCGTGCACGTCGATGTTCTTGCCCTGGACGCTCAGGGCGTTGCGGGCCGCGGCGGGACCGCAGAAGTAGAAGTTGGGCTGGGCCTCGTAGCGGACGTCGAGTTCCCGTTCGCTGTGCGGCCTGCGCTCGGCCTGCACGACGGCGGTGGTGGTGCCGTTGTGGGCGGGGGCGGCCATGGCGGTGACCGGTCCGGCGATGGCCCCACCGGCGAAGGCGAGACCCGCAGCGGTCAGGGCGGTCTTACGGAACAGAGTGGTACGCATCGAGGGTGCCTCTCTGGTCGGGGGGAGAACCACACACGCGCGGCACAGAGCAGCCCCGGGGACGGGGCGATGGCGCGTACGGGGGTCGGTTCTCGGGGGTCGGCCCGGCGGCTCGGCCTGCACGGGCGTACGGATGGTGTAACGACCCGGGGGGTGGGGTCATTCCACGGACCCGGTGACCCCGACCACCGGAGAACCGGACATCGACTCCGATACCGGACTCAGAGCAGCATCGTCCGGGGGTCGGCGGCCATCACCCGCAGCCAGTGCTCCGCCTCGCGGGCACCCGGGCAGTGCGCCCAGGTCAGGGCGTCGGCCACGGCGACCATCTGCCGGGCGGGGATCAGTGCCCCGTCGAGGCTGCGCAGTCGCAGACCCACGGTGCGGGCCGGGGTCACCACCGTCAGCACCGGCGTCCGGGTGTTGCCCGGCAGGGCGACGATCGACCCGTCTGCGCCCACCCCCGTCTGCGTGTCGGTGGCGGCGTGAATGGTGATCGACGTGGCGGCCCGCAGGTCGACGGTCCTGCTCAACAGCCTGGTGACGGTGAGGTACGGACCGGTCAGGGAGGCACCCGTACGGACGACGGTGGTCATCAGCAGGCCCATCAGCAGGGCCGCCCCGGCACCGAGCACCAGGGCGGCGACCCCCGTCACCGCAGCGGGTCCCTGGTGGAAATGGGTGAACTGACCGATCATCGCCCCGACGCAGCCGCAGGTGACCACCAGGAGCGGCGCGAGAACGGCGAGGGCGACCAGCCGACCGGTGCGGCTGCGCGCGTAGCCGACTGACAGGTCGATCCGGTGGTGACCAGGTTGCATGTCGCTGATGATCGCACTCCACCTCCACCAGCACGTCAGCACCGCCGACAGGTACGACCGGCCCCACCCCACCGGCCGGTGCGTCAGGCGACCGGCACCGATCAGTCGTAGACGATCGCCGAATCGGTACACCGCAATCGAATCGACACGTACCCCTCGTATCGTCTGTGAGCCGGTGGGCCGATCCGACGGCCCGGGGCGGTACGACGGGCCGGGGGGCGACGGCGGTAGCGTTGCCCGACGCCCCGGCCGGGAGGCGGTCGTCCCCACCGGCGTGGCACTCGTGATCGTACGGAGGAAGGCGCATGTCAAACGGCGAAGAGCCGTTCGCAGCACGCGAGGACGCGAACTCGCGGCCGAATTTCGACCTTGCCCTGCGCGGGTACGACAAACGACAGGTGGACCGGCATCTCGAACACCTCGGCGGGGAAATGTCCATCATGGGGGCCGACCGGGTCCGGTCGGCAGCCCAGATCCACGACCTGACAAACGAACTCGCCCAGGTGCGTACCCAGCTCACCGAGTTGCAGCAGCGTCCGGCCCAGCTGGACCGCGCGACGTTCCGTGACCTCGGTCCGATGGTGGACCAGATCCTCGCCCTGGCCGAGAAGCAGGCCAATGCGATCACCGACACCGCCGCCGAGCGCGCCGGTGACCTGCGTACCGAGGCGGAGCGGACCCTCGTCGAGGCCCGGGAGCAGGCCAACCGGACCCTCCGGGAGTTGGACGAGCAGGTCACCGCCCGGCGTGCCGAGCACGACCGGGCCTACGAGGAACGGCGTACCGCCGCCCAGGCCGAGCTGGTCGAGATCCGCAAGACCGCCGACCGGCTGCTCTCCGAGGGGCAGGCCGCCCACGAGCGGGCCCAGCAGGAGGCGAAGCGGATCGAGGAGCAGAGCGTCCAGCAGCTCGACCAGGCCCGCGCCGAGGCCGAGGCGTTCATGACTGCCGCGCGTACCCAGATCCAGCAGGAGGTGCAGGCGGCCCGGGCGCAGACCCAGCAGGAGCTGGGCCAGTGGCAGGCCAACGTGGAGCGGGAGCTCAACGAGCGCCGGGCCGCCGCCGAGCAGGACCTCGCCGAGCAGAACAGCACCGCCGAGCGGGAGTCGGCGGCCCAGCGGGCCGCCGCCGAGCAGGAGATCAACACCCTGATCGCCGAAGCCCAGCAGTACGCCGCGAAGGTCCGGCAGCACTCCGACGAGCAGGCGACCAGCCACCAGCAGCAGCTCACCATCGTGCAGCAGGCGATCCGGGACCGCCGGGAGGCACTGACCGGGCTGCAGACCGAGTTGGACACGGTCCAGCAGCAGATCGCCAAGTCCCGTCAGGAGGGTGAGACCGCCGAACGCGAGTACACCCAGTTGCAGACGCGCCTCACCGAGGTCCGTCAGGAACTCGGTGCCGAGATGGCCCGACTGGACGAGGCACGCCGCTCGGCCGAGTCGGTGGAGAAGCACGCCAAGGAGGTCCGCGGCCGGGTGCAGCGGGAGGCGAAGCGGGTGGCCGACCTGGCCGCGGCAGCCGTGATGGCCGCCGCTGCGGGCGGCGCCGAGACCGCCGAGTACCCCATGGTGTCGCGCCCCAACGGCCGTCACGCCGAGAAGCCGGCCGAGCCGGCTGCCGCCCCCGCCCCTTCCCCCGCCTCCGCGTCGGCCCCCGACAAGGTTCCGACCAGCGCCTGAGGGTGTCCACCGGCCACGGACCGACGAGTCAGTGGCCGGTGGGCCGCCTCCGCTGCCCCGACGGCGATCTTTTCCTTCCGTTGAACCGTCCGGCGCTCTGTCGCCGTACGGACAGGTGAAGGGAGCTGCTCATGAAGCGCTTGACGCCGATGCTCACGCTGCTGACCGGAACCGGTCTGGCAGCCGTTCTGTTCACGATGAGTGCGCAGGCGGCCCCGCCGGCCGCGCGCTCCACGCCCGAGGCCGCCGCTGCGGGGGCGACCGCCTCGCCCCCGTCGGAGGTGCCGGAACCGTCTGTGCAACGGCCGGGTGAGACCGCGCCCCCGGAACCGGACGCGACGCCCTCGGACGCACCGACGGCCGTACCGACGGCCGCGCCGACTCCGCAGGCACCGACGACCACCCCGCCGACGGGCACCGACGTCCCCACCGACAACAAGGTCGACGTCACCTGGACCGGGCGGCTGGACAACGGGGCCACCATCGCGATCACCGTCACCAACCGCAACGCCACTGCCTACGTCTGCGACGGCAGGAGCCTGGAGATCTGGTTGCAGGGCACCGCCGTGGACGGCGAGTTCAGCCTCACCGGCAAGGGTTCGTCGCGGCTGACCGGCACGTTCGACAGCGCCACCGGCCGGGCCTCCGGTTCGGTGACGGCCGGGGGACGGACGTTCACGTTCACCGCCACGTCGAACGGGTCGACCAAGCCGTCGGTGTACCGGGCCAGCCAGCAGGTCCGCGACGCCGGGGTGGACGGGGGCTGGATCCTGCTCGCCGACGGCACCCAGATCGGCGTGGTGACCTGGAACGGCAGGCCGGTGCCCGCCCCGCCACTGGACCCGGCGTTCTTGACCACGATCGTCAACGGGTTGAGCATCGACGCGGTGCCGGTCCTGCCGGCTCCGGGAAGCGGTGAGTGAGGGTGGCCCGCCGCAGGTCCGCCACGGACGAGCCCCGGGACGCCTTCGACGACCTCGACCTGCGGGTGATCCCCGGCCCCGCATCCCCGGCCCCGGACCAGCCGGACGGTTGGTCCGGGTCGGGCGGCCCGCCCGAGTGGCCGCAGGGTCAGGACTGGCCACCGCCGACCGAGCCGCCGGAGCCGGCACCGTGGCCACCCCGGTCCGAGTGGACCGACCAGCCCGACCGACCCGAACCGGCGGACCGGTTCGACGGCCCGGAACGGCCCGACCGGTTCGACCGGTTCGACCGAGCGGAACCGGCCGACCGGTTCGACCGACTGGAGCCGGCCGACCGACCCGAGTGGTCCGCCGAACCCGCACGATCCCCTGTCGTACCGAGGTCGCTGCTGGTCCCGCTGCTCGCCGGGTCGGCGGTGGCGGTGGCGATGGGGGTGTACGGGCGGCTGCACGAGCCGACCGGGATCGCGGTGAGCGTGGCCGGGTTCTCCGGCCCGATGACAGTGAAGGTGTGGCTCGGTACCGTCGCTGTCGTCTTCGCGATCCTGCAACTGGTGTCGGCGCTGGCGATGTGGGGCAAGCTGGGCAGCTTCTCCCCCTCCTGGGCGTCGACAGCGCACCGCTGGTCCGGCCGGATCGCCTTCCTGGTGGCGATCCCCGTCGCGGTGCACTGCCTGTACGCGGTCGGCTTCGCCGACTACAGCCTGCGGGCAGTGGCCCATTCGGCGTTGGGCTGCTTCTTCTTCGGGGCCTTCACCACCAAGATGCTGGTGCTGCCGAAACGGGACCTGCCCGGGTGGGTCCTCCCGGTGGCCGGTGGACTCGTGTTCACCGCCCTGATCGGGATCTTCCTGACCTCGTCGGTCTGGTACTTCACCACCTTCGGCGTACACCTGTGACCCGGCTGCCGTCCGTCGCACCCGACCAGGAGGAAACGATGAACCACCTGCACTGTCCGTCTCGGCGGGCCCTGCTCACCGGTGCCGGCGCGGCCGGTGCCACAGCCCTGCTCACCGGGTGTCAGACCTACGGCACGCAGCCCCCCGTGGCCGAACCGGGGGCACCCGCCCCGACCGGAACCGACGGCGCCACCACCGCCCCCGACGGGCAGGCGCCCGCGTTGGCACTGCTGGCCGACATCCCGGTCGGCGGCGGGAAGGTCTTCGGGACCGAGGGGGTGGTGGTCACCCGGCCCGCCGAGGACACCGTCAGGGCCTTCTCGGCGACCTGCACCCACCAGGGCTGCACCGTCGCCGAGGTGACCGACGGCACGATCGTCTGCCGCTGCCACAACAGCGCCTTCGACATCGCCGACGGGTCGGTACGCAGCGGCCCGGCCCGGTCGGCGCTGGCCGAGTCCCGGGTCACAGTCGACGGGGACTCGATCCGGTTGGCCTGACCCGCCGACGTCTCCCGACGCCGTCACCCGGGCGGTCGGCGTCGGGGGCGCGCCGGTTGTCCCCGGCGGATATCTTCGGTCCCGGCCGGACACCGACCGACGGGAGCAGACGTGCGAGAGGGTACGGGCGTCGACGCCGCCAACCGCCTCACCGCCGGGTGGGCGCAGACCCTCGACGGTCGCCCGACGGTGCTCTCCGGGGCGGGCGCGTACCCACTGTCGGCGTTGCTGGCGGCGCACGCCGGTGGAGCGGCCCGCAGTGAGCTGGCCGCCGTCGCCCCGACCGGACTGTCCCTTGTCGACTCGCCGAGCATCCGGCTGGCTCTGGGCGTCTGGTCCGCCGCCGACCTGCCGCTGACAGACGGCTGGCTGACGGCCGTGCCGGAACCGCTGCGCCGACGGTTGACCGGTGACCCGACGACCGACCAGCGGGCCCTGGACGAGTGGGCCGCCGAGCGGACCGACGGGCTGATCCCCGCCGTGCCGATCCAGGTCGCACCGACCGACCTGCTGGTGCTGGTCAGCGCGTTGCTGGTGCGGACCGGTTGGGCCGAACCCTTCCGCCGCCGGCCCTTCAGACCGACTGCCGGCGCCTGGCGGGGGCGGGAGGTCGACGGCCTGCACCAGGTCACCGACGAGGTGGGTCGGCTGCGCGTGGCGGCCACCCCGGCGGGGCCGTTGAGCCTGCTGACGGTGCCCGGTGAGGCCGACGTCGACGTGGTGCTCGCCCTGGGCGAACCGGACCGGCAGGCCCGGGAGTTGGTGCCGGCGGCGGTCGCCGCCTGGGCCGGTGACGCGGGGCTGCCGGTGACCGCCGGTCCGGGGGTGGGGACCCGGACGGTCACCGCCACCGACGACCGCCCGCAGGTGCACGTCTGGACCGTGCCGTTCCAGGTCACCGCCGACCACGACCTGCTGGAGCACCCCGAGGTGTTCGGGCTGGCCTCCGCCGTCGGGACCCCCGGCGACCACTTCCCCGGGATCAGTACCCAGCCCCTGTACGTGTCGCAGGCCCGGCAGTCGGCCACCGCCGCCTTCGGCGAGGCCGGGTTCTGTGCCGCCGCCGTGACGGCGATGGCCGCCCGCGCCGGGGCGGCCCCCCGCGCGCTGGTGACGAAGGAGGTGACGACGGTCGAGGTGACGCCGCCGTTCTGCTTCCTCGCCGTGCACCGCGCCACAGGTCTGGTGCTCTTCGCCGGCTGGGTCACCGAGCCGGGACCGCAGCAGCCCTGACCGGCTCCCGGACGGGCACGTCGCCGCCCCTGTGGTGCCCGCGAACTGGCTGGGCCGGGACGCGTCGTCGGCCACCTGACCCGAACGGCACGTCCTTTCGCCGTCTCGGGTCTACTGCTCGGTAATCCGATCCGCATATCCTCCATCGGCCAGATCCCTCTCGGAGGACTCGGAGTTCATGGACTGGAACAGCGGTAGACGGACACGAACCGTGTTGGGCGTACTGGTCTCCAGTGGAGCGCTCATCGCAACGACCGGGATGCCCGCCCACGCCCAACCGGCGGCGGCGGCGCAGACCCCCACGATCAGCGAGATCCACTACGACAACGCAGGTACCGACGTCGGCGAGGCGGTCGAGGTGGAGGCCCCCGTCGGCTTCGACCTGACCGGTTGGCAGATCGTGCTCTACAACGGGGCGAACGGCGCGCCGTACCACACCCGGACCCTCACCCAGACGGTCCCGGCCGCCGGTGTGGTCGTCGCCGAGTACCCCACCGACGGGATCCAGAACGGGTCCCCCGACGGCCTCGCCCTGGTCGAACCGGGCGGGCGGGTGGCCGAGTTCCTCACCTACGAGGGGACCTTCACCGCCGTCGGCGGCCCCGCGAGCGGGCTGACCGGCACCGACATCGGGGTGCAGGAGACCGCCTCCACCCCCGTCGGCCACTCCCTCCAGAAGATCGACGGCACCTGGCGTCCCCCCGCGCCGAACACCTTCGGTGTCCGCAACGGCGGCGGGGGCGACCCCGATCCCGACCCCGACCCGGGCACCGGCTGCACGGTCGCCGTCGACCGGACCATCGCCCAGGTCCAGGGCACCGGGAACGCCACCCCGCTGGCCGGCACCCGGGTCACCGTCGAGGGCGTGGTCACCGCCGACCACCGCACCGGCGGGTACAACGGCGTCTACCTGCAGACCGCCGGCAGTGGCGGCGATCGGCCGGTGGCCGGCGGGACCGCCTCCGACGGTGTCTTCGTCTACCTGACCACAAACACCGCCAACCACCCGGCGGTCGCGGTCGGGGACCGGGTCCGGGTCACCGGTACCGCTACCGAGTTCAACGGGTTGACCCAGATCAGCATCGCCGGCCGGGCCGACGTGCAGGTCTGCCAGCGCGGGGTTCCGCTGCCCGAGCCGGTCCCGGTCACCCTGCCGCTTGACGACGCCGCCCGCGAATCGGTCGAGTCCATGCTGGTCACGCCGGTCGGCCGGTTCGCCGTCTCCGAGGTCTACAACGTCAACCGGTTCGGCGAGATCGCGCTCACCGCCGGGGAGCAGCCGGCCCGTACCCCGACCGACGTCGCCGCACCCGGCTCCGACGAGGCCAGGAAGGTCGCCGCCGACAACCGGGCGGCCCGGCTCCTACTCGACGACGGCCGGACCACCAACCTCTCCAACGCCGGGCTGGCCCCGCCGTACCTGTCCCGCGCGGAGCCGGTACGCGTCGGCGACCAGGTCGAGACCTTCGGCCCGACGGTCCTGTCGTACGGGTTCAGCGAGTGGCGGCTCCAGCCGACCACCCCTGTCGACGCGGACACCCCGGCCGCCGGTCGGACCACCTTCAAGTCCACCAACCCGCGCACCGCCGCCCCGGTGGACGTGGGCGGGGACGTCAAGGTGGCCAGCTTCAACGTGCTGAACTACTTCGTCCACTTCGGCGGGGATGCCCGGGGGGC
Source organism: Micromonospora sp. NPDC000207 (assembly GCF_040300925.1). Lineage (NCBI taxonomy): Bacteria > Bacillati > Actinomycetota > Actinomycetes > Micromonosporales > Micromonosporaceae > Micromonospora > Micromonospora sp. NPDC000207. The sequence continues at coordinate 19,673 of NZ_JBEPEQ010000049.1, read as the reverse complement.
CGACGACGAGGCGGCGCTGGCCAAGCAGGAGGCGAAGATCGTCTCGGCGATCAGCGCGCTCGACTCCGACGTGGTGGCGCTGGAGGAGATCGAGAACTCCGTCCGGTTCGACGCCGCCGACCCGCAGAAGGCGCTCAAGCGCCTCGTCGGGGCACTCAACCGGGCCGACGGCGCGGGCACGTGGGACTACGTCCGTACCCCGGCCGACCTGCCCGCCCCCGCGCAGCAGGACGTCATCACCACCGCGATCATCTTCAAGCCGGCGGCCGTCGCGCCGAAGGGTGCGTCCCGGTCGGTCGACGACGAGACCGTCTGGTTCAACGCCCGCGAGCCGATCGCCCAGACCTTCACCGCCGGGTCGGTCGACTTCACTGTGGTGGTCAACCACTTCAAGTCCAAGAGCGGCACCGGCACCGGGGACAACGCCGACGCCGGAGACGGGCAGGGCGCCTTCAACGGTGACCGGGTCCGCCAGGCCCGCGCCCTGACGGCCTTCGTCGACACCCTCGGTACCCCCGACGTGCTGCTGCTGGGCGACTTCAACGCCTACACGTACGAGGATCCGATGCGGGTCCTCTACGACGGGGACTACCGCAACCTCAACGACACCGGGAAGACCAGTTACGTCTTCGGTGGCGAGTCGGGGTCGCTCGACCACGTGGTGGCCTCCCCGTCGTTGGCGGCCCGGGTCACCGGTGTCGACGTCTGGCAGATCAACGCCGTCGAGTCGTACGCCTTCCAGTACGACGGCCACCCGGCGTTCTTCGCCCCGGACGCGTACCGGGCCAGCGACCACAACCCGCTGGTGGTCGGGATCAGGACCGGAACCGAGACCGCCCCGGTCGACGTGCAGTTGTTGAGCATCAACGACTTCCACGGTCGGTTGGAGTCCCCGGCCGCCTCGAACGGGCAGCCCGTCGGCGGGGCCGCGCAGATCGCCGGGCTCGTCGACCGGCTGCGGCAGCAGAACCCGAACACGGCGTTCGTCTCCGCCGGGGACAACATCGGTGCGTCGACGTTCGTCTCCGCGATCGACGACGACAACCCGACGATCGACGTGTTGAACAAGGCTGGGCTGACCGTCTCGGCGGTGGGCAACCACGAGTTCGACAAGGGTCTGGCGGACCTGACCGGCCGGGTCACCGAGCGGGCCGACTTCCCGCACCTCGGGGCGAACGTGTACCGGGGTGACGAGCGGGTGCTGCCCGCGTACACGGTCGACACCATCGGCGGGGTCCGGGTGGGCTTCGTCGGTGTGGTCACCGAGCAGACCGCCGCCCTGGTCAGTCCGGACGGCATCGCCGGTCTGACGTTCCGGGACCCGGTGGCCGAGGCGAACCGGGTCGCCGCCCAGCTCAAGGACGGCGATCCGGCCAACGGTGAGGCCGACGTGGTGGTCCTGCTGGCCCACGAGGGGGCGGCGACGCAGAACATCGGTTCCGCCGCGCAGTTGGCCGCCGACCCGGTCTTCGGCCGCTACACCCGGGCCGACGCGACAATCGACGTCATCTTCAGCGGGCACACCCACCAGCCGTACGCCTTCCAGGTCCCGGTACCGGGCTCGGACCGGCTGCGTCCGGTGGTGCAGGCCGAGGACTACGGCAAGCGGCTCGGCCGGGTCACGCTGACCTTCGACCCGGCCACCCGGACGGTGACCGGCACCGAGGCGACCCTCGTGGACGTGGTCGGCGCGCCGCAGGACCCGGCGGTGGCCGAGATCGTGGCCGCCGCCAAGACCCGGGCCGAGGAGCTGGGCCGGCGTCAGCTGGGCACCGTCACGGGGGACGTCACCCGGGCCTTCACCAACGGCAACGAGGACCGGGGCAAGGAGTCGGCGCTGGGTAACCTCATCGCCGACGTGCAGCTCGCCGGCACCCGGGACCCCGGTCGGGGTGGGGCGCAGATCGCCTTCATGAACCCCGGTGGCCTGCGTGCCGACCTCAGGTACGGCACCGACGGCACGATCACGTACGCCGACGCGTTCGCCGTGCAGCCGTTCGCCAACGACGTGGTCACCAAGTCCTACACCGGCGCGCAGATCAAGCAGGTGTTGGAGGAGCAGTGGCAGCCCGAGGGGGCGTCCCGGCCGGTGTTGTGGCTGGGGGTCTCCAAGGGGTTGACCTACGTCTACGACCCGCAGGCACCCCGGGGGTCCCGGATCGTGTCAGTCGCGTTGAACGGCACACCGTTGAGTCCGACGGGCACCTACCGGGTCACAGTGAACTCGTTCCTGGCCTCTGGTGGGGACAATTTCACCACCCTGGGACAGGGCACCGACCGGGTGACGACAGGCGACAACGACCTGACGATGCTCACCGCCTACCTGGCGGCGAACTCCCCGGTCACGCCGGACACCCAGCCCCGATCCACCGTCGGGCAGGGCGGTCCGACCTGCACGGAGACCATCACCGGTCGGCAGGACCTGCCGGTGACGGTCAAGCCGGGCGCGGTGGTCTGCCTGGTGGACGCCGTCGTACCGGGGCAGACCACTGTCCGTAGGGGTGGTTCCCTGGTGGTCACCGGCGGCACCCTGAACGGTCCGCTGGTGGCGAACACTGCGGCACTGCTCACCGTGACCGGCGCGACGATCAAGGGTCCACTGACGGTGTTCGAGGCGACCGGTCCGGTGACTGTTGTCGACACCGTGGTCAAGGGTCCGGTGTCGACCTCGCGCAACACGGCCGGGGTCCGGCTCGAATCCATCCGGGCGGACTCCCCGGTGAACCTGTTCGACAACGTCGGCGGTCAGGCTGTGGTGATCACGGACAGCCTGGTCAAGGGTGCCCTGCGGTGCCGGGGCAACGACCCGGCACCGGTGGACGAGGACCGGCCCAACACGGTCCGGGGTGCGCTGCGCGGCCAGTGCGAGCAGCTGTGACCCGCAGGTGATCCTCCGGGCCCCGGTCGTCACCGACCGGGGCCCGGAGCCGTCACGGGGTCCCGTCCGGCGCGGCGGCCGACCCGGTCGCGACCGCCGTCCGGTCGGCGGCGGGTGCGTCCGCCGCCTAGGCGGGGGCCGCCAGGTGGCGGGCGACGAGCACTGCCGCCCGGACGATCAGGTCCGGACGGTAGAGGTCCTTGTCGTGCCAGAGCGGCAGACCCTCCTCCCCGTCGTCCACCCCGACCAGGTACGCGTGGCCCCGGGCCACGGCGGCGGCGGTGTCCGGATCAGACGCCGCCGTGGAGAGCAGGTGCAGGGCGTACGCGGTCTCCTCGGCGGTGCCGTCGGACCGCCCCCACGAACCGTCGGCCCGTTGGGTGTCCACCACCCAGCGGGCCGCTCTCGTCACGGCCGGGGCCACCGCCGTGGGATGCCCGTAGGAGTGCAGGGCCAGCGCACAGCAGAGGGTCGCGTAGTAGGGCGAGGCGTGCCACCGGTCCCGCCAGGCCCCGTCGGTGTCCTGCCTGTCGAGCAACAGCCGTTGGAGCCGGTCGACGGCGTGGTGGTGCCGGTCGTGGCCGGCCCCGTCGGCGAGGTGCTGGCCCAGTGCGTCGAGGACGTGGGCGTTCGTGGTGACGGAGAGACCGTCCTCCCCCGGCCAGGTGCAGAAGCCCGCGCCGGTCTCGTAGGGCCAGAGGCAGTCCGGGTCGACGGCTACGCCCAGCCGCATCAGTGCGTAGAGGGTGACGGCTGTGGTGTCGGCGTCGGGGGGCAGCCCGGGGCTCGTCGCGACGCCGGTCGGCCCCAGGTCGGCGGTGAGGCTGCGGACCACCTCGGCCGGGACGGTGACCGGCAGGCCGGCCCGGGTGAGGGTGCTGAGCACCCAGGCCCGTTCGAAGACGGCGATCGGGGTGGTGCAGGGTGCGAGTCCACCGAGCGGGCGGACCGCTGCCTCCAGGTAGGACAGCGCGGCCGGGTGGGCGTCCGGGCGGTCCTGGGCGGCCAGCCAGGCGGCGGTCGCGGCCGGGGACGCGCCGACGGTCCCCGACGGCAGCGGGGTGAGCCCCGGCAGGTCGCGGAGCAGGTCCGCCACCACCTCGACGGCGTGGTGCAGTTTCGGGTGCAGCGGGGCACGGGCGGCCACCCGGTCCCGTACGGCGGCGAGGCGGGCACCGGTCATCCCCGGGGGCAACGGGAGCCGGGTCCGGGGCAGCCCCGGCGGGGGGTCGGCAAGATGCTCGTTGATCGCTCCCATCAGCGCCGGCACGATGAGGTCGATCGCCGGGGTGTCGGGCAGGGCGCGGACGTCGCCGAGCCGGTCCGCCAACCCGGTCACCGCCCGCGACGCCGCCCGGGTGACGGTGTCCAGGCCCGGGGCCGAGCCGGTACGCACCACAGTCAGCAGCGCCTCCGTGGCGCTGACAGTGGGCACCAGCCCGTAGGGGTCTTCCGTTCCCCAGCCACCGTCGGCCCGCTGGGTGCCCACCAGGTGCCGGACCCGGCGGTGGTGGCCGGTGAGCCAGGGTGCGAGGCTCACCAGCCGGGCGGTCTCGTAGGTCGAGGCGGAGACCTGACCGGCCGGATGTCGCACCATCCGGGCGACCAGGTCACGGACCTCGGAGTCGACGTCGACCCGGACGATCTCGGCGAGTTCACCGCTGTTCAACGTGACCCCAGAAGTCCGTCTGGCGGTAGAACCCGCTGGTGTAGCCGATCTCCCGGGCGAGGTAGACGGCCTGCCGGGGGCAGCGTCGGGAGAGCTCCGCCAGCAGCGCCCGGCAGTCGGTCATCCGCTCGGCGGTCAGCTTCCGTACGTCGTCGGTGTCCAGGCCGAGCGAGAGGATGTTCAGGTCACCACTGCGGGCGTCGCGCTCGTGGCTGGCCAGGTCGTTGACCAACCGGATGATCTCCTGGGCCTGCCGGCTGGCCCGGATCAGCTCGTCGAGGTGGGCGAGGGTGTCCGGGTCGCCGGTGGCGAGCCAGTGCGAGACGTTGACGAAGGTGGCTCCGAAGCCGTCGGAGTTGGCCAGGTAGTCCTCGACGGTGGGGCGTACCCCGTCGGCCTTCCAGTGCCACTCGCGGGCGTCGGCGGCGAGGACCCGGCGTACCTCCTCGCTCCACAGTGGGTGCCGGGCGGCGAAGGCGTCGACGGTGGCGAGGTCGTCGCGGATCCGGGCCAGGAAGAGTCCGAGCTGGTCACCGTCGTCGGGGGCGGCTCCCTCGGCGACGGCCGTGCACCGGGCGACCACGTCGGCGACCTCGGTGGCGGAGGTGGCCCGGTAGTCGATCTCCCAGTCCTCGGCGGTGATCCAGAGGGAGGTCCGGTTGGCGGTCCGCAGCTGCGCGGCGGTGCACCAGGGGGCGATGAACGCCGTGGACATCGCGACGGCACCGAGCATGCTGGGATCGACAGGCGGGTCGGGCAGGATCGCCGGGTACGCTGCGGCGACGTTCTGCAGGTCGCGCTGCCCCCGGGAGGCCAGGGCGCAGATCCGGGCGTGTTCGGCGGCGGAGTCGAGTTCGGTGGTGACGACTGACATCAGACGCGCTCCTGGTCTCGTTGGCGACGGGTGAACGTGAGCGACACCGGCTGCCGCGCCCGCAGCAGCCCGGCGACCTCGACGCCGGGCGGGGTGTCGTCGACGGCGGTGAACTGGAACCGGTGCAGGACGGTCGCCACGATCAGCGTGGCCTGGAGGTGGAACAGGTGCTCGCCCACGCAGCGGTGCATCCCCCCGCCGAAGGGGAAGTGGGCGTAGCGGTGCCGCCCCTGCGCCTCGGCCCGGCCGGGGGCGAACCGGTCCGGGTCGAACTCCCCGGCGGTCGGCCCCCAGAACTGCGGCATCCGTGCGGTGGCGTACGGCGAGAGCAGCACCGTCGCGCCCTTCGGGATGCGTACGCCGCCGAGGACGTCGTCGGTGGTCGCCCGCCGGGGCAAGATCCACCCGGGTGGGTAGAGGCGGAGCAGTTCGGTGAGCACCATCCCGGTGTAGGTCAACCGGGTCAGGTGCTCGGCGCGTACGGGACCGGCCCCGACGACCCGGTCGATCTCGTCGGTGAGCCGCGCGGTCACGTCGGGGCGGCCGGCCAGCACCGGCCAGAGCCAGGTCAGTGCCGTCTGGCTGGTCTCGGTGGCCACCGCCACCATGGAGACCAGGTCGTCGCGCATCCGCCGGTCGGGGAGCGCGTCGCCGTCGGCGGCCCGCGCCCGGACCAGCATGGACAGGACGTCGTCGCCGTCGGTGGGTTCGTGGACGGCTCGGCGCAGGACGGGCAGCAGGATGTCGTCGATGGTGCGGACCGAGGCGTGGAAGCGTCGGTCGCCGGGCATCGGCAGCCACCACGGTACGAAGGGTGCGACGACCCGGGGAATCATGGCGGTGAGGATGGTCGCCTGCGCCTCGGTGATCCGCAGCGCGTCGTCGAGCGAGAGCCGGTCGGCGAAGAACGTCCTGACGCTCACCCCGGCGACGATGCGGGTGAGTTCACCGGCCATGTCGACGGGCGTCGCGGTGGCCGCCGCCGCCTCGATCCCCTGGACCGCGTCGGCGACGGTGGCGACGAGGGAGGCGGCGATGCCGGTGATCCGCGCGGGGCGGAACAGCGGGGCCAGGACCTTCCGGCTGGTGGTCCACTCCTCGCCCTCGCCGAGGATGCCGTCGCCGACCACCCGGCGCACCGACCGCCAGAGCGCGGTGTCGCTGCCCCGCTGGTAGACGGTCGGCCGTTCGGCGAGGACCTGTTGGACGTGCGCGGGGTGGGTGACGAGGTACGGCCGGGACAGGCCGAGGCCGATCCGTACCACCTCCCCGTCGGAGGAGTTCGCCGCGTCGAGCAGCGCGGCGTGGACGTCACGCAGCATCCCGGGCACCGCCCGGCGGGCCGGGATCACCCGCGCACTGACTCCTGACTCACTGTCGGAGACCCCCACAGCACCCTTCTCCCATCACTTTGTGTAATCATGAGGCCCCCGTGCGTTGGTCGTCCCCGGCAAACTTAGCCATCCCCTCTCCGTACATCCATGGCTGCGACGCGTGATCGGCTTCACCTTTGCGCATTTCATCGCCGATGGGTCCACTCCTGAGTCGTCAGTGAGTCCTTCGAGGACGGCGGGCGACGCCCACCACGGGCCGACCGGGCACTTCGCGGGAGCGATCCGGGCAGTCTTGAGTGGAGAGTCGGCGAGCTGCTAGCGTCTCCCGGTCTGCCTCCTCCGAATAGCTCGACCGGCCTGAATGCGCCGGAGGGTTACCGATGTCCGCCCATGGGACGGTTTGATGCGGTATCGCAGCACCAATCTGCGTACGAAGGTCATTGCTCTTCTGTTGTCGCTCGTCGCGCTCTGGTCGTTCGCGGCCTGGGTGACCCTCCGCGACGGCGTCACACTCCTGGGCATCCGGGCAATGGACACCGAGGTGGCCGCGCCGAGCGAGGTCCTCGTACCCGCGTTGCAGGACGAGCGGCGACTCTCCGTCGCCTACCTCGCCGCCCCCAACGAGTCCCGGCGGGAGGCCCTCCAGGACGGCCGCCGCACTGTCGACGAGCTGGCCGCGGACTTCAGGCGCACCGCGACGGGCTGGACGGCGAGGCTGGCCGGCACCGACCAGACCCGCCAGCGCATCGACGCCGCCATCGCCGAACTGGACGCCCTCCCCGGGGTCCGCAGGTCGGTCGACGAGCGGGCGGCCGACCGCTCCGGCGTCCAGGAGGCCTACACCCGGGCCGTCGGCAGCCACTTCCTGATCTACGACGTGATCGGCAGCATCGGTGACCGGGTGCTCGAAGCGGACACCCGGCACCTGATCGAGATCTACCGGGTCCGGGAGCTGGTCGCACAGCAGGACACCCTGCTGGCCGGGGTGTTCGCCGCCGGTCGGGTGACCCCCGCCGAACTCGCCCGCTTCGGTGACCTGGTGGCCGCCCAGCGGTTCCTCGCCGACCGGACCCTCGACCAGATGCGGGCCGACGACCGGAGCCTGTTCCAGACGCTGCTCACCAGCACCGACCTCAGCCGTCTGGGCGAGCTCCAGGACCGGATCACCGCCGGTGACCGGGACGTCGCCCGCCCGGTGGTAGCCGCCCAGGACTGGGAGCCGGCAGCCGACCGGGCCCTGTCCGGTCTCCAGGAGTCCGTCCTGGACGGCGGTGACAAGATCGTCGACCGGGCCATCCCGGCCGCCGTGATGGTCGTCGTCCGGCTGATCCTCGCCGCCGGTCTGGGCCTCGTCGCCGTCATCGCGTCCATCGTGATCTCGGTGACCACCACCCGGGCCCTGATGACCGAGTTGCAGCGGCTCCGCGACACCGCACACAAGCTCGCCGACGAGCGTCTGCCCGCCGTCGTCCAGCGGCTGGGCCGGGGCGAGAAGGTGGACGTCGCCACCGAGGCGCCCCCGCTCGACGTCGGCGACGACGAGATCGGGCAGGTGGGGCAGGCGTTCAACAGGGTCCAGGAGACGGCGATCCGGACCGCCGTCGAGCAGGCCGAACTGCGCCGGGCCGTACGCGACGTGTTCCTCAGCCTCGCCCGGCGCACCCAGGGCCTGGTGCACCGGCAGGTGACCCTCCTGGACACCATGGAGCGGCAGGAGGAGTCGCCGGAGAAGCTGGAGGACCTGTTCCGCATCGACCACCTCGCCACCCGGATGCGGCGTAACGCGGAGAACCTGATCGTCCTCTCCGGGGCGGCTCCCGGCCGGGCCTGGCGACGCAACGTGCCGATGCTGGACGTGGCCCGCGCCGCCACCCAGGAGGTCGAGGACTACCCCCGGGTGCAGGTGTTGCCGCTGGGTTCGGTCGGCCTGGCCGGACGAGCGGTCAGCGACGTCATCCACCTCCTCGCCGAGCTTGTCGAGAACGCCCTGACCTTCTCTCCGCCGCACACCCAGGTCGAGGTCAAGGGACAGCTGGTGGCGAACGGGTTCGCCATCGAGATCGAGGACCGTGGGCTCGGGATGAGCGAGGAGGAGTACGCGGCGGCGAACGAGCAGATCGCCACCCCCCGCGACTTCACCCTCTCCAACGCCAACCAGCTCGGCCTGTTCGTGGTGAGCCAGTTGGCCGCCCGGCACGGGCTCGGCGTCCGGCTGAAGAACTCCCCGTACGGCGGCACCACCGCCGTGGTTCTGATCCCGATGGACCTGGTCACCGGGGCCGACGGGTTCCGCCGCGAACCGGCGTCGACGAAGGCACCGGCCCCGACCGGTGGCGGCCTGCCCGACCGGGCCCGGACCAGGGGCGGTGAGCCGGCCGGGTCGGTAGCGCTCGCCCAACGCGGCCCGTCCGCCGGTCCGCACCCGTCCGCCGACCCGTCCGCCGACCCGGCCCCGTCCGCCGACCGGGCCCCGTCCGCCGACCCGGCCCCGCCCTCGGGTCCGGCTCCGACGACCGACGTCCTGGCCACCCAGGAGCTGCCCACGATCACCCCCTCCGGTCCGGCCCGGCCGACCGACACCCCGTCCCCGGCGCAGCGGCCACCCGCGACGGCACCGGAGACCCCGCCGACGCCGACCGCCCCCCGGGTGGCGGAGGACGGCGCCCCGCTGCAGGCCACACCACCGAAGCGCCCCGCAGCGACACCCCCGGACGGCGGGCAGACCCCCGCCGGTCTCCCGGTCCGGGTCCGACAGTCCAGCATCGCCCCGCAGCTGCGTGACTCGCCGACCGTCGACGACGACACCGACGCCGACGCGCCTGTCACCTCCCCCGACCGGGTCCGACGGACCATGAGTTCGTACCAGCGGGGCACCCTGCGCGGGCGCGCCGACGCGGAACGTCTCCAGGACACCGAAGGCGACGACCGCCCCGACCCGGAGGATCCCCCCGCGCGCGGCACCGATCGGTAGAAAGAGGAACGAGTGGTACAGCAGCAGCAGTCCGCCGGTGACCTGGCCTGGTTGCTCGACGACCTGGTCGGCCGGGTCAAGCAGGCCGAGCAGGCCGTCGTGCTCTCCGTGGACGGCCTGCTCATGGCCGCCTCCACCGGGATGAGCCGGGACGACGCGGAGCACCTGGCCGCGGTCGCCTCCGGGATCCAGAGCCTCGCCAAGGGAGCCGGTCGCCGATTCGACGGCGGCCCGGTCCGCCAGACGGTGATCGAGATGGAGAGCCGGTTCCTGTTCGTCACGGCGGCGGGCAGCGGCGCGTGCCTGGCCGTCCTCGCCGGGGAGGACGCCGACGTCGGGCTCATCGCCTACGAGATGGCCATGGTGGTCGGACGAGCCGGTCGGTTCCTCGTCGCTCCGACCCGGCCGATCCGGTAGGACGCGCCGAGATGCCCGACGCGGAACCCCTGTGGGTCGACGACGACGCCGGACCGCTGGTCCGGCCGTACGCGATGACCGGTGGCCGAGCCCGTACCAGGAACGGCTTCAACGTCATCTCGCTGGTCCTCGCCACGGCACCGGCACCACAGTTGGAGGTCGGACTGACCCCCGAGCACCTGCACATCGTGGACCTCTGCCAACGGCCGCTGGCCCTGGCCGAGGTCTCCGCCCACCTTCACCTGCCCCTGGGCACCGTCCGGGTCCTCCTGGACGACCTGCTCGCCCGGGGGCTGGTCCGGGTCTCCGAGCCGAGGCCGCCCACCCTGCTTCCGGACAACCACGTATTCGAGGCACTCATCAATGGACTACGGAAACTCTGACGACTCCCCCACGGTGGTCCTCCCGACAGCCATCAAGATTCTCGTCGCGGGCGGTTTCGGTGTCGGCAAGACCACGCTGGTCAGCGCGGTCAGCGAGACCCAGCCGCTGCGCACCGAGGAGGTCCTGACCGAGACCGGCGTCGGGGTCGACGACCTCTCCGGCGTCGAGGAGAAGTCCACCACCACAGTGGCGATGGACTTCGGGCGGATCAGCTTCGGCGACGACCTGGTGCTCTACCTGTTCGGCACCCCGGGGCAGGACCGCTTCTGGTTCGTCTGGGACGAGTTGGCGTTGGGTGCCCTCGGCGCGGTGGTCCTCGCCGACACCCGTCGACTGGCCGACTCGTTCCCCTCCATCGACTACTTCGAGCGGCACGGCGTCCCGTTCATCGTGGCGGTGAACTGTTTCGAGGGTGCCCGCCGGTACGACCTCCCGGACGTGCGGCTCGCCCTGAACCTGGATCCGGAGGTCCCGGTGATGCTCTGCGACGCGCGGCTGCGCGAGTCCAGCAAGGAGGTGCTGATCGCGCTGCTGAACCACGTCCTGCGCAGTCGTGGCAGCCGGGTGGAGGCCGAGTCGGTGCCGGGCTGACCCGGACCGGCGGGCGACCCGGCACGGACCGGCGGGCGACCCGGGTCAGCCGGCGTGGAGCAGCAGCAGACCGGCGACGGTGTAGCCGACCATGAGCACCAGCATCGGTAGCTGGCCGGTGACCGCCCGGGCCCGGGGGGACAGGTACAGCGACCGGTCGTGGGCGAGCACTGTGCCCAGGAGGTGCCCGACCAGGATCAGGGTGATCTGGAGGGCGGCCACGGTGTCCGGGGTGACCAGGCCGGTGTGCGGTCGCCAGTCGGCGGTCCCGAGCCAGTTCGCGCCGGTGCCCAGCGGGTCGGAGAGCAACGCGATCGTCCGCTGACCCTCGACGACGAGCAACGAGTAGTAGTGGGCCAGCAGGTAGCCGACGGCGATCGGCACAATCGAGTGGGCCAGTTCCCCGCCGACCCGCCCGGGTGCGAGCTGGCCGTCCCTCCCGGGTGCGACTCGGCTGTCCCGTCCGTGGGTGGCCGCTGCCCGGACGGCAAGGTGGTAGGCGACAGCGACCAGGGCGAGGACCCCGGCCAGCCCGAGGCTGCCGGTGACCACCGCCGGGAGGCCGTTCTCCTGGGTGAACCGCTGCCAGGCCGGGGCGGCGGAGAGGCTGTCGTACATGGTCGAGCCGAGCAGGACGACGACCACTGTGACCAGTCCCGGCTCCGGCCGCAGGGTGGCCATCCCGTCGAGGGGGTTGCGCCACACCAGGACGCCGTCGTGGCGTCGGCCCACCGGGGCCAGCCGTCCGACGAGTCCACTGTGCACCTGGAACGGGTCGGCTCTGTCGAACCACGCGACGCCGTACCGCACCGCGCCCACCAGCATGACCAGGGCGTATCCGGCGAGCCAGGCGTTGATCACCGGGAGGGTGGCCCGACCGGGTGCGACGAGTTCCAGCCAGACGAAGGCGACCAGCCCGAACGCCGCCGGCCAGACCCCCAGGCCCGCCGGGAGGGGGCGCAGTCCCTGGTCGGGGTTGCGCCCGGCCGCCGCCGCGAGCACCAGGTACAGCGACCGCAGGGGGCTGACCGCCCGCCACACCGGCCCGAACAGCAGCGACAGGGGGACCAGGCCGATCCAGACGAGGACGTAGAGGACGCCCGCAGTGGGGTTGTCCTCGTCGTCGGGTCCGCCGAGCAGTGCCAGGCAGAGGTACGCCCCGGCGAGCAGGCCGAGTCCGCGCAGCGCCCACCGGAACGCCGGTGCGTCGACGAGCGCGGCGAGCCGACGCGGGACGGGCTGCCCGACGTGGCCGTCTCGGTCCAGCCTCGGGGATCGCCAGAGCACACCCAACGCGACGAAGGTGATCACGAGGGTGAGGACGGCGGCGACGACGAGCTGGGGCAGCGAGAGGGGCAGGTCCTCCCGGCCACCGACACCGTGGGCGAGCAGGCCCACGGGGGTGGCTCCGGTCCGGTCGGTCAACGGAGGACGGGACGGGGCGCGGGGCGGACGACGGGACGGGGCGCGGGACGGGGGGCGGGGCGGGGGGCGGGGTCACCCAGGGGCATTGACGCACTCCGTACGGTCGGGTCGCCTCCGATGTCAGGGCTGTGAACTCTACGTCTTGTCCCCGGCCAGGGGAATGGCCATCATGAGCAGATGCGAATCGGCCTCGGCTCGTTCCGACGGGTGGGAGCCCTGGTGGCGGCCCTGTCGGTAGTCCTGTCGACGACGCTGTTGCTGCCCGCCGCACCGGCTGCCGCCCACGGTCAACTGGCCGTCTCGGCCCCACTCGCCGACACAATGGTGGATCGGCCCCTGGAGCACGTGGCGCTCTACTTCACCGAGCAGCCACACGCGCAGGCTCACTTCACCCTCCGCGCTCCGGGTGGGGCCCGGGTGGACGGTGCCTGGGCCCACGGGGAGCCGAAGCGCCTGGACAAGCCGGTCCAGGAGTACTACCTCGTCGACGGCCGACTGGAGCCGACGTTCTACCACACCGGTTACCCCGCGCTGCTCACCGTCGCCCACTGGCCGGTGACCGGCAGGTACACCGCCACGTGGCTCTCCGTCGCCTCCGATGGTGACGAGGTGAAGGGCTCGTTGAGCTTCGACTACCGGGGGCCGACCGGCGGCCCGCCGGCGGGGTGGACCGCACCGACGAACGAGGCCGCCCCGGCCCTGCTCGCGCTCCTGGAGCAGGGGCACCGCAGCCGCCCCGGCGTGCCCGGTTCCGCCGCACCGGCGGGCACCGCCCCGCCCGCCTCGGCACCGGCCGCCGCCCCCGCCCAGGAGGAGGGGGGCGGGATCGGGGCCTGGGTGGTGCCCGGGATCGTGGTCGCCGTGGTGGTGGTGATCGTGTGGCTGGCCGCCCGGCGACGGGGTTCGACGACCGGGCCGCAGTCGCGCCCGGTGGCCCGCCGCCCGTCCACGCCGGGACGTGCCGGCCCCACCCGCCCGTCGAAGCGGCGCCCGCGCCGCTGACCCGGGTTCACGACGGGGGCGGGTGCTGGTCGCGCAGCCGACGCCCCCGGCCGAGTGCGTCGGCGTACCCCCAGCGGCCCCGGACGTCGAGCAACGCGATCTGGCCCATCTCCTCGGGTACCGCCGCGTCGACAGCCAGGTGGTCGTCGTACGGTTCCAGCCCCAGCAGGACCCTCAGCAGCAGCAACGTCGCCCCGGACGAGGGCGCGTACGGGCTGTCGGTGAACCGGTACGGCACCGGGACCCTGGTGCGTTCCCGGTCGTATCCGGCGAAGAACCCGGGTAGCCGCCCGCCGAAGTACCGGCCGGCCGCCAGCAACGCCGTGGACAGGCGGGCGGCCTCCTCCTTGAACCCGTACCGGCGTAGGCCCCAGGCGATGATGGAGTTGTCCCACGGCCACACCGCGCCGGTGTACTGGCCCAGCGGGCTGAACCGACCCTCGGTGGCGGCCAGGCTGCGCACCCCCCAACCGCTGAAGAGGGCCGGACCCAGCAGGTGCCCGACCAGACGCTCGGCGCGGGCGGGTTCGACGATCCCGCTGAACAGCAGGTGTCCGACGTTCGAGGCGAGCGCGTCGACAGGCGTCCCGTCGGTCTGCAACGCCAGGGCGTAGTACCCCCGGTCCGGGAGCCAGAAGTCACTGTTGAACCGTTCTCGCAGGTCGGCGGCCTCCCGTTCCAGCCGGTCGGCCAGGGCCGTGTCGTTCCAGAAGCGGCGGGCCAGCCGGGCAGCCCGGAGCTTGGCGTCGTAGGTGTACCCCTGCACCTCGCAGACCGCGTGCGGGTAGGGGGCCAGTCGGCCGTCGTGGAAACAGATCCCCTCGGCGGAGCTGCGCCAGGACTCGTTCACCGGTCCGGCCCGGGTGTCCCGCCGGTCGGACCAGACGTAGCCGGTGCCGACCGGGTCGGCGTCGGTGTCGAGCCAGTCGACTGCCGCGCGGGCCTCGACCTCGTACCGGCGGACCAGGTCGGCGTCGCCGGTCCAGCGTTCGTACTCGTCGAGCAGGATGACGAACCACGGGGTGGTGTCGACGGCACCGAAGTCCGCTGCCTCCGGGCTGTCGTCGAAGGCGGCCGACTCGCCGTACCGGCTCTCCTGGACGATCCGACCGGGCTGTTCGGCGCGGAACGGGTCGTGGCGGGCGCCCTGGGCCAATGCCATGATCCGCAGGGTGTTCACCGCCCGGTCGGGCAGGAAGGGCAGGGCCTGGAAGCTGCTGACCAGGCTCTCCCGTCCGAGCAGCGTCATCGACCAGGGCAGGCCGGTGGCGGGCAGCCGTTCGGCGAAGTTGAGGCCCTGGTAGTAGAGCGCGGCGAGGTCGCGCACGCTGCACTCGTACGCCTCGCTGAGCCCCTGGTGGTCAGCGCGGAGCCGGGGCGCGGACGCCACTATCGTGTCGATCTCCCGGCCCGCCTCGGCCCGGGCCCGGGTGGTGGAGCTGTACAGCCGTTCCCGCAGGTCGCGCTGGTGCAGGTCGCGTACGAGGGTCAGCACCCGCATCCGGGTGGACCAGGTGCCGTGCGAGTCGACGGTGACGGTGAAGGTGAAGCCCTGCTCGTCGATGTGGGCCGGTTGACTGCTGGAGATCACCGTCTCCCGGTGCAGGGTCTGCCGCCGGTAGTGCAGCCGCAGGGAGTCCTGGTCGACGGTGCTGGTGACGGTACGTTGCCGGTGGAACCCGTCGTGTACCTCCTTGATCTCGGCGAAGTCCGCCCCGACGTCGAGCCGTACGGTGTACCGGACCGGCTCGGGGGCGAAGTTGAACAGGGTGATCTCCTCTTCGAGGTTCTCCCGGAGCCACCGGTGCCGCAGGATCGACGTGGTGGTGTTGACGTAGTGCGCGGGACGCCCCGGCACCAGGGCGAACTTGGACTCGAAGGACCGGACGTCGTCGACGCTGAGGGAGGCGAGCGGCTGGTCGTCGACGCTCAGCCGCCAGGTCGACAGGAACCGGGTGTCGAAGAAGAACAGCCCGAGCGGAACTGTGGGACCGGCCTCGGCGTTGCCGTCCTGGCCACTGATCATGAACATGTTGCCGTAGAAGACGCTGCTCCACTCGTGCAGGCGGATCCCGTCGCGCTCCCGCCTGACCGGGACACCGACGTCCGGCTCGGGGTTGCCGCTGTCCGCCTGCTTCGGCAGCAGTCGACGGAAGAGCAGGTACAGCTTGAGGTCCCCCTCGATCGAGACGACCCCCCGGAACAGCAGGGCGACCGAGTTGCTGCGCCCGGCGAGGAGGCCTTCGAAGTCGGCGGTCTGCATCTCGACGACGCAGTCGGCGTCGCCGCCGGTGCGCTTCACCCGGGCCCGCCCGTCGCGGATCGTCACGAACCAGGTGGTGGTCGCGCTGTCGTCGACGAGGTCGAACCGGAGGACGCCGGTGGGGGTGACGGGCAGGATCTCGCCGGCCGTCTCCTGGAGGTGGGCGAAGAACCGGTCGATGCTGTCGCTCACTGTCGCCCCCCGAGGTGACGCACCCACACATCCATCCGCGATAGATCACAAAAGGGGTGAATACTCTCAAAAGGCATGGTACGCCATGACAGTCGGTGACCAGTCGGCTTCAGTAGAGCCAGCCCTACTGCTCTGAACTGGGAGGACGCCATGACGTCAGAAAGCCGAAGCGCCGCCGGGATCAGGTACTGGACCGCCGGCCGGGGCCGACGCGACACCTTCCTGCTGGTGCACGGATGGTGCTGCGACCACGAGTTCCTGGCCCCCGTCGCCCGGCACCTCGCCGACCGACGGTCCGCCCGGGTGATCTCGGTGGACATGCCGGGCCACGGCGAGAGCCCGCCCCCGCCCGACGGCTACGGCGTCGACCAGATGGCCGGACGACTGCGGGCCTTCGCCGCCGCTCTCGACCTGCGACGGGTCACCGCCGTCGGGCACAGCCTGGGGGGCGTCTGGTCGCTGGCCACCGCCGCCGGGGCGCGGGACCGGTTCACCGGGTTGGTGATGCTCGACTCCGCGGTGGCCGGTCCACCCGGTGCCGCCGAGGCCGTCAACGGGGTCGCCGAGTCCCTCCGCGACGACACCTCCGGCCAGGCCAGGGAGGCCATCGTCCGGTCGTACTTCCTCCCCCGGTCCGATCCCCGCCTGGTCCGCCGGGTCGTCACGGCGATGTCGAAGCCCAGCACCCAGGTCGCGTACGAGCCGATCGCCGGGTTGGCCGCGTACGTCACCGCCGACGGCGACGCCGCCGACCTGGCCCGCTGGGACCGCCCGTCGTGTTACGTCGGGTCCAACGCCCCCTTCGCCGACTACGCCCGGCTGGCGCAGCTCGCCCCGCAGGCCGACATCGGGCAGACGGTCGGCTCCGGGCACTTCGTCCAGCTGGAGGTCCCCGACCAGGTCAACGCGATGATCGACCGCTACCTCGAACTGACCGACGGAGACGACTGACCACCGACGCCTCAGCGCACCAGCGGCACCAGGGAACGGGTGATCCGCTCGCCGGGGCGGTACACCACACACATCACGTCCCGGTCCCCGTCCGCCCAGGTCTCCTCGGTGGGCAGCACCGGGTAGTAGTCCAGGCCGGACGCCTCCCGGGAGGTCCACCGCTGCGCGAAGTCCCGGCCGCACCCGGCCCGGGCGAACTCCACGAGCCCCGGCCGGTCCCACGGGCCGTCCGGGGCGTGCAGGAAGGCGTACGACTGGTTGTCCGCGCCCTCCTCGCACGACGCGTACAACACCACGACGTCGCCGAGCCGGGTCGAGTACGCGGGGTCGGTGAAGCACTCACCGCCCTCGATGGTAAGGATCCCGTTGGTCTGGGCGTCGACGAAGGTGTCGTCCTTCATCAGCACCGCCCGGGGTTCGGTCGCCGGGAGGACCGCCATCGTCGCGACGACGGCGGTCACCGCCCACCCCCGGTACCGGGGCGGGCGCCGGGTCGGCGGGCGGGCATCGTCACGTGTCATCGCGGGTCCGTTCCGTCCTGACCGACCCGGACCTTCCGTGCCGGCTGCTCCTTCAGGCACGGGCCTGCCGTACCGCCTGGTCACCGGCGCGGGACGTCGGGGCCGACCGGCGGCACGAGGCCTCAGGTGCCGGGCGCATCGTAGGCCCGACTCCGTGAACACAAGATCAACAGTCGGTGTCCGGTCGCGGACCAACCGGCCAGCCGCACATGACACCACAGCTATGGATCATGAGTTCATCTCCACGCAAGCTGGATGTCGCGTCGACTTCCACTGGGCCGTCGGTAATGCCACTGGCCTGCCCTTTCACCCCTGGTAGGCGAAACCCCTGTGCTGGAGGGCACTCTCATCGTGACTAGCCACAGTAGATCCTGGCTCACCGTCTCGCGGCGGGCGAAGATCGCCGGAATCGGCGCTACGGCGCTGCTCGTCGGCGGGTTCGCACTCGCACCGGCCGCGTTCGGCGACGCCGCCCCGGCCAAGTTCCCGGCGGCCGAGATCCACAAGCCGTCCCCGATGCCCGACCGTCTGATCCTGATCCCGACCACCACGCCGGACACCACGCAGAAGGTCACCTGGCGGGCCGAGGCCACCGCCGAGTGGGCGCAGGCGCAGATCCTCGAAGCCCCCCGGGCCCTCGGAGACGTCGCCCCGGCCGCCGGCGCGGTCCGGACCGTCCGGGCAAGCGCCACCAGCCCGGTCAACACCACCCTCGGGTACGCCTCGACCTACCACACCGTCGAGTTCACCGACCTGAAGCCGGGCACCCGCTACACGTACCGGGTCGGCGACGGCACCAACTGGAGCGAGTGGGTCGACTTCACCACCGCCGAGAGCAGCCTCGAACCGTTCTCGTTCATCTACTACGGCGACGCCCAGAACTACATCGACTCCGCAGTGCCCCGGGTGTTCCGGCAGGCCTTCGCCGACCGGCCCGAGGCCAAGGTCATCGTCAACGCCGGTGACCTGATCGACCACGCCAACAGCGAAGAGCAGTGGGGCCAGTGGTACAAGGCCAGCGGCTTCATCGACGGCCAGGTCAACAACATCTCCGTGCCGGGCAACCACGAGTACAGCGGTGGGCTGTCCACCTTCTGGCGGCCGCAGTTCCCGTACCCGGACAACGGCCCCGGTAACCCGGAGCTCAAGCAGACGGTCTACCACCTGGACTACCAGGGTGTGCGGTTCATCGGTCTGGACACCAACCACCAGAGCAACAGCACCCTGATGGCCTCGCAGACCGCGTGGCTGGAGGGGGTGCTCAAGGACAACCCCAACAAGTGGACGGTCGTCACCTTCCACCACCCCGTCTACTCCACCACCGGCAGCCGGAACAACCCCAACGTCCGGGGCCAGTGGGGTCCGCTGTTCGAGAAGTACGGCGTCGACCTCGTCCTGCAGGGCCACGACCACTCGTACGGCCGGGGCAACCTCGCCGTCAACCGCCAGTCGACCACCGTGCACAACGGTGTCGCCTACGTCGTCTCGGTCTCCGGCGGCAAGATGTACCAGCTCAACAACGGCCAGAACTGGACCGGCAACGGTGCCGAGGTGACCAGCACCAGCCAGAACACCCAGCTGTACCAGCTCATCGACGTCAAGGCCGACCAGATCCGGTTCGAGGCCCGCTACGCCAACGGTGAGCACCACGACGGCTTCCTGATCCGCAAGAACCAGGCCGGAGAGCGGACCGTCAACGAGCTGCGCACCCCCGAGAACACCGTGGGCGAGCAGGCCCGGACCAACAAGACCACGGTTCCGCTCGGCGGCCGGGTCCGGGTCGAGGCGTTCGGCTACGACCCGGGTGAGCGGGTCACCGTCTACCTGCGCAACACCAAGGCCGAGGAGGGCCGCAACGGCGTCTTCGTCGGCTACAAGAACGCCGACGAGTTGGGTCGGCTCACCTACAGCTTCGAACTGCCTCCGACCGCCAAGGCGAACTCCACCCACAACGTCCACCTGACCAGCGAGAACCAGCAGATCACCAGCCCGGTGGTCACGGTCACCAAGTGATCCGTGCCCGGGGTGGGCGGCCCGATCCGGGTCGCCCGCCCCGGGCCGGCACCGACAGGGAGAAGCACGTGAGGATCGGTACCCGCGTCCGGGCGGTCGACCCGCCGTCCGGCCCGGCCGTGGCCGGGTCCCGCCCCGGCGTCCGGACGATCGGCGCCGGCCTGGCCGCACTCGGCGCCGCCGTCGCG
>NZ_JBEPEQ010000048.1:0-42096 GCF_040300925.1 Micromonospora sp. NPDC000207 | reverse complement strand
GGACCGGTCGGTGGCGGACCGGTCGGTGGCGGACCGGTCGGTGGCGGACCGGTCGGGGGCGGACCGGTCGGGGGCGGTGGAACGGGTCACCGGGGTGGGGTTACCCGGGCCGGTGGCGCGGCGCAGGACCGCGTCCGGCCCGGGTGTCCGTGGCGGTTCCGACAGCGGGGGTACGGGTGTCGGGGGCGCAGAGGAACGCCACGTGCCCGAAGGGTCGACGTCGGCCCCGGCACCAGCCTCGGCCCGGGAACCGGCAGCGGGTCGGAGGGCGTTCGGGATGCCGGAGCCTGGCCGGGTCGTGCCGGTGGCCGGGGGACCGACACCGGGTCGGGGAGAGCCGGTGCCCGGGTCGGGTCGGGGAGAGCCGGTGGTCGGGGAGCCGGGGTCGAAGGTTGCTCCAGTTCGACCGGCGTCGGTGCGGGCACGCTGGACCGTCGGACGGTCGGCGGAACCACCACCTGCGGAACTGCCACCTGCGGAGCCGGGGCGGGCGGGAGGGTGCGGGGTGACCACCGGCGGAGTGGTGCCGGTGGGAAGTGGTGCGCCGAGGCCACCTCGTCGAGGCGTGTCACCTGCTTCCGGTGCACCGTCGCCGCCGGTCACCGGTCCGCCCGCCTGTTCGGAAGGTGGCGGTGCCGTCGGGGCGGCCGGGCGCGGTTGGGCGGGGCGGTGCGGTCCGGAGGGCGCCGTACCAGGTGTGCGCTGTACAGCCGGTGTCAAGGAATGCTGCCCGCCGGTGATCTGCTGCTGATCCGGTGGGGTACGGCGCGCAGGGCTGGCGGGTGCCCACGCTGGTGGCGGCCCACCACTGCGGCCGGTGGCTCCCGGGGGGCGGGCGGTGTCGGGCATCCCGGTCAGCGGTTCCCCCAGCCCGAGGCGGGGACGGTGGCGGACCGGAGGTGCCGTGCCGGGATCCGCCCCGGCCGGGCGTCGGCCCGACGCAGGTTCACCGGGGTTCGGCAGAGGCGGGCGGTGCTCCGGCCCGAAACCCGTCTGGCGGTCCGCCCGGCCCGACGCTTGGTCACCGAAACCCGTCTGGCGGTCCGCCCGGCCCGACGCTTGGTCACGGGAACCGGTCGGGCGGTCCGCTCCGTCCGGAGACGGGTGACCAGGGGGCGTCCGGCCCGGGGACGGGTCACCGGGGGGCGTCGAGGGAGCCGCCCGGCCCGACGGCTGGTCACCGGGGTGCGTCGAGGTGGTTCGCTGCAACGTCGGGAGGTCGGACCGTACTGGAGGCGGGTCTTCGACCGGGTCGCGTACCGAGGATGGGTCCTCGGCCGGACCGGGGCGGACGGCGCTGGTCGGGGCCGCCCCGCCGGGGCGGTCACCGGGGGGTACGGGACTCCGGGCGGGAGGGGGTGTCCGCGCTGCCCCGGTCAGCCGCCGGATCGGTGACGGTGGGCGGGCGGTGACCAGGCGACCCGTGGAGGCCGGGCGGTGGAGGGTGCTCCGGGGCGGCCGACCGGGTTCGACCGCCGGGGCAGGGCCGGTGTCGGCGGGCGTGCCGGTGGCGGCTCGTCGCTGGAGGGTGGGCGGCGGTTCCGTGGTGGCGGAACGGTGCGGGGAGGTGGGCGGTGGTGTCGAGGTGGCGGAGCGGTGCTGGGGGGTGGGCGGCGGTGCCGAGGTGGACCTCGGGTGCTGCGGTGCCCGGTTCGTGGGGCGGACCAGGTCCCGGATGACCCCGAGCGGAGCCTGGTCGGTGACCAGGTGGTCGAGGGGGGTACGCAGGGTCGGATCCTGGTGGGTGGCGAGCCTGTCGGTGAACCGGGCCAGCTCGCTGACCAGCGGCGACCCGTCCCCCAGGGTCCGCTGGATCGGCACCACCTCCCGCCAACCACTCCCGCCGAGAACGGCGTCGCTCGCTGAATCTTGGACACTTCCCGTTCGTAGCGAACGGGAACTGTCCAAGATCTCCTCGGAGCCAGCGCCGGAGGCGCTGGCGGAGCGGGGAGCGCCCGCACCAGTGGCGGAGGTGGGGGAAGGGTCAGTGGCGGAGGTGGGGCGGCGGGGGGTACGGGCGGCCAGGTGCCGCAGCCTGTCGCGTAGCCCCATCGCGCCTCACTGACCTTCGTTCATCCGGGTGTTGATGCGGGCGATCTCCGAGACGTACCGGGCCCGGTCGGCGTGGGTGAGGTCGAGGATCTCCGCTCGTGGCCAGTGGAAGTGGTAGGCGACGTACGAGACCTCCTCGTGGAGCCGGTCGGTCCCGTACGTCACGATTCCCCCGGTACACCACCGGCCAGGTCCACCTCGAAGACCGTCTCGCAGGACGGGCAGGTGACCTCGGCGAGGGTGTGCCCCTCGGCGTTGATCCGCCGGTACAGGTCCTGGAGGAACGCCAGGTCGGAGGCGAAGAGCCGTTCGACCACCTCCGCCCGGACCTGGGTGATCGTGCCCAGCCGGGTCACCACCAGGCTGAGCAGGACGATCGACAGGTACGCCGGGTTCTGCTTGACCCGCAGGTCGACAAGGGGCGCCAACTCGTCGCGTGCCGTGGCGAGCCGCATTGTCCCCTCCCGGTGCACGGTGCCGTCCTCGTCGACGTACCCCCGGGGTAGGTGGAAGGTGAACTCGGTCTGGAGTCGGACCGGCGCGGGTGGAGTGGGCAGCGGCTGCGTCGGCGCGTCCGACGGCCCGCCGGGGTCGGCCGAGGGGACGTCGAGGGTTCCGGCGGAGACGCCACGCCGTCTCATGAAGTGCTGATCTCCTCGTACACGACGGTGACCTTCTCGGTCGCCGCTGTGGTGTCGCCGGCCTTCAGCGCCGGTCCCTCCCACCGGCTGACCCACGCGTTGGTCAGGTCGAACCGCCGGTTCTGCGACTTGTCGGCGTTGGTGATGATGATGCTGATGTTCTGCCGGGCGGCCTCGACAGCGCCCTTGAGGAACGTCTCCTTGATCCACTCGGTGAAGGAGCTGCTCTGGTCCAGCCCCCGGGTGATGGTCACCTCGCCCGCCTTCCGGGCCCCGGGGATCTTGCGGATGATCAGCTCACCGGTGGGGGTGACCTGCTTGACCTCGATCGAGTCCAACTCGACGGTCAGCCCGCTGACCTCCTCCACCAACTCCACCTGGATGCCGCCCAGCTCCACCTGGAAGGTGTGCACGACAAAGCTGTCACCAGTGGCCATCGTGGCCGCCTCTCGTCATCGTCGGTTCGTCGTACCCGGGTCGGGGTGGTCGCCCACCCCGTCGGCCTCGGCTGGTCAGTCGTTGACCAGGCTGGTGCTGTCGGAGAACTGCGACAGGCGGAAGACGACGAACTCGGCGGGCTTGACCGGGCAGATGCCGATCTCGCAGACCACCTGACCCCGGTCGACCACCTCCGGCGGGTTGGTCTCGCGGTCGCACTTGACGTAGAAGGCCTCCGCCGCCGTCGCCCCGAACAGGGCACCCCGCCGCCACTCCTCGGTGAGGAAGGCGGTGATGTTGCGCCGGATCGTGCCCCACAGCCGCTGGTCGTTCGGCTCGAAGACCACCCACTGGGTGCCGAGGAGGATCGACTCCTCGACGTAGTTGAACAGCCGCCGGACGTTGATGTAGCGCCAGGCCGGGTCGGAGGAGAGGGTCCGTGCCCCCCAGACCCGGATGCCCCGGCCGGGGAAGGCCCGGATGCAGTTCACCCCGATCGGGTTGAGCAGATCCTGCTCCCCCTTGGTGACGTTGTTCTGGAGGTCGACGACGCCCCGGATCACCTCGTTGGCAGGGGCCTTGTGGACGCCGCGCTCGGTGTCGTTGCGCGACCACAGGCCCGCCAGGTGACCGCTGGGCGGCATGAACACGCCGCGCCCGGTGGCCGGGTCGAAGATCTTGATCCAGGGGTAGTAGAGCGCGGCGAACCGGGAGTCGTAACCGGCTTCGTCCTGCCGCCAGGCGCGCACCTGCTGGGCGGTCAGCTCCGGCGGCGAGTCGAGCAGGGCGATCCGGTCGCCCATCTGCTCGCAGTGCGAGATCAACGCGAGTTGGCCGGCCTTCACCGCGGTCAGGTCGATCACCCCCGCCTGGTACGCCCCCATCAGGTCGGGCGCGGCGACCATGGTGATCTCGTCGATCGCCTCCAACCCGGCCAGGCCGGTACGGGAGTCGACGTCCCCGGTGAACTCGTCGGCCGAGAGGGTGGCCGGTACGGCCTCACCCGGTGCGGTCGGCGGTGCCAGGGTGACCGTCTGCTTGGCCGGACGGGCCAACGCGTTGGCCGCCGTGGCCTCCTCCATGGCGATCAGCTTGGACCGCTCCCGGACCTGGTTCACCACGTAGCTCTTGTTGCTCTTGCGGAACGAGGCGTCGTACTCCTCGGTCGGCTGCCCGTCCGCCCGGACGACCAACCGGAACCGGTCCTCGCCGACACCCTCCCCCTCGACGTCGGTGACCTCGACGGTCACCTCGCTCCCGGCGGTGGGGAGGGCGGCCACCCGGAAGGTCCCCAGCTGGGACGGCTCACCGGCGGGCAGTTCCTTCTGTCCGCCCCGCCCGCCACCCTTACGGCTGGTGGAGGGGTCGCCGATGCGGACGATGTAGCAGATGCCGCCGCCGTTGGCGAAGTACCCGTACACCGCCTGTGCCAGGTAGGCGCCCTCGACCATGCCACCGAACAGCTGGACGTACTGGCTCCAGTTGGTGACCAGGGTCGGAGTGTGGAAGGGGCCCTTCTCGGCGAACCCCACGAAGGCCGCGACGGCGGTTCCGACGCCCTCGATGGGACGCGAACCGCTCGGGACCTCCTCCACGTACACGCCTGGGGACAGGTACGTCGGCATGCAAGCTCCTCTGCCAGGTCGGCGGACGCTGGCCAGCCTCGCGCGGCCTCGAACCGACGGGAAGGTCCCTACGGGCCAGTGCCGGGGCACTGTTGCGTACCTCAGGGGCAGCCGAGCCCGTGATCCTGGCCGGACGAACCTCGGTCGGTCGGCTCCCACGGAACTACCCTGTGGGTCGATGCCGAGGAGGTGGCCGGCCGTGCGTCTACAGGGATCCGACCGGGGGTCGCAGCGCCAGGACCGTCCCGAGCAGGTCCGGTCCGGCCCGACCACCGACCGGGAGGAGGCCGCACCGCAGGCCACGGGTGCGGACCGGAGCCCGGGGGAGCTTCTCGCCCTGCAACGCGCGGTGGGCAACCGTGCCGTCGGGTGGACCCTCCAGCTCGACCGGGACCAGCACGAACACGGTGCCGACTGTGGGCACCTCCCCGCAGACCCGGTGCAGCGCACGGTCGACCCCGTGCAGCGGTCGGTCGCCTCGGTGCTGGGTTCGGGCGGGCGGCCGTTGGACGACTCGACCCGCACCGACATGGAGTCCCGGCTCGGGGCGGACTTCTCCGACGTACGCATCCACGACGACGCGGCGGCCCGGGAGTCGGCCACCGGGGTCGGTGCGCGGGCCTACACCTCCGGCAACCACGTGGTGATCGGGGCGGGTGGCGGCGACCGGCACACCCTGGCCCACGAGCTGACCCACGTCATCCAGCAACGGTTGGGTCCGGTGGCGGGCACCGACGACGGTTCCGGGCTGCGGGTCAGCGATCCGGGTGACCGGTTCGAGCGGGAGGCCGAGGCGAACGCCCATCGTGCCCTGGCCTCCACGCCCACGTCGGCGACCGGGTCACCTGCCGCCGAGTCGTCCGACGCGCCGGCACCCGCCACTGCCGGGCCGACGGTGCAACGGGCGCTGATCGCCCAGGTCACCGCGAACGCCGAGGAGCAGGTGGAGGGCCTCAACATCGTCGGCCGCCCGGATTCTCCCTACAGCGGGACGATGGGGGACCACACGACCGGGTTCGTCGTCCACAAGGAGGCGCTGCGGCGGGCGGTCGCGGGCAAGTCGGCGGCCGGAGCGGCTGAGGCGATCATGGATCTGGTCAAGACGGTCGACGCGCTGCCGAGCCAGAAGCTGGCCGCGAATCTGGAGGGCAAACACAAGAAGCGGTTCGACGATAGTCGTACGGAGCTCGACAAGCAGCACAAGGAGATCACCACGGGTGACGGAGGGCTGCTCTCGCTCCAGTCGATGGCGGAGACCTTCCTCCAGTACCGCGAGTTGGTCCCGCTGACCACCATCAAGGTCAACGAGGGGTCGCAGGGCCTTGCCGGTAAGGGACAGGGCGAGTCCGGCCACCACAGGGTGTTGACGAATCCGTCGGCCACGCCGGAGCAGATCCAGCAGGCAGTCCTCGGGCTCCTCGGTGACCTGGCGGTGACCATGGTGGCGACCGCCTCGTCGGCGCAACTGTCCGAGATGGCACCGGGCCTCAAGGACGAGTCGTCCGACGAGCGGGTCCGGCTGATCCTGCTCCAGCATCTGGGGTCGATCGAGGAGGCGTACCCGACGGCGCTGACGACCGGCTGGCCCGAGACCTCGACGGACCTGTCCGAGCCGCTGGCCTGGCTCACCGAGAAGCTGAAGCCGCAGATCGAGGCACGCAGGACGGCGGACCGGGAGTACTACGAGGACAGGCTCAAGAAGACCGACGAGACGATCAACCTGAGCCTGATGAGTGCTTCGAGACCCAAGGACCGAGAGGCGGTCTGGTCGGAGTGGCGGGAGAAGCGCGACGAGTTGGTGGAAGGGCTGGAACGTAGCGGCGGGACGGCACCCGCAGAGCCGACGGGCGTGCTGGAGGGACGTCGGCAGCGCAAGCCGGCCTCCCAGCCGAGCGCAGCGGAGCCCTCGGCCAAGACCGGCGGGGCGAAGTCGGCAGCCAAGAGCAGCAAGGCGAAGTCGTCGGGCGCGAGCAGCAAGGCGAAGTCGACGTCGGCCGACCCGGCGGACCTCGTTGCCGACCTCGAAGCGGTGAAGCTCTCCGCGGAGCAGGACCCGGGCGGGGAGACGTCGGCTGAGGGCGGCGGGGCGGCAGGGTCGGTGGAGGAGACGGCGGCCGAGCCGAGCTCGACAGTCGACGTCGACGCGGATCCGATCGTGGAGGAGATGAGCGCCGCGCCGGTCGCGTCGAGGATCACCCTCGACGGGGAGCGGATCATCGGCTACGAGTCCGCCGGACGTCCCCCGTCACCGTTCCCGGGCGGGACGATGGGGGCGCACACCACCGCCTGGACTGTCTACCTGGATCTCGTCAGGGCGAAGGTGGTCGACAAGTCCGTGCCGGACGCCGTCGCCGGGATCGCCTCACTGTTCGTTGAGGCAGTCGACACGTACGCGGACCGCCAGGACAAGTTCGGGGAGTCCGGTCCACTAAAGAAACTGGTGAGCGAGACCAGAGATCGGCTGGAGAAGGCCGTGGACGACGCCAAGGCGGCGACCGGCCAGCTGGCGGCGATCCGGTTGCAGACGGCGATCAACGAGCTCCTGACCCTGTGGAACTACATTCCCGGTGCCACTCTGGAGTCCGCCGACACCGGCGGCAAGGGTGAGGGCACGACCCGCAAGGCCCTGCTGGCTCACGAGCAGGATGGGAAGCTCAGCCCGTCCCAGGCGGAGGACCACCTGTGGCAACTGCTCGACCTGAACGTGGTCGAGAATGAGGAAGACCAGAAGATGCTCGTCGAGCATCACTACGACCTGGTCAGCGTGGCCTACCCGAAGTCGGTGGAGACGGCGAGGCTGAAGAAGGATCCGGACAAACTGCTCGCGCGGTGGAAGAAGTTCGTCAGCGGGAAGTCGACATGACGGCTGTGGGAGGAGAACCCGGCCGGGGCGGCGATCCGGGCCGGGCCGGGCCGGTCGGCAGGACCAGGCGGCCCAGCTTGCGGTACTCGGCCTCGGCGGCGGCGACCACCATCGCCATCGTCACCGGGCCACCCGCCTCGGCGGCGAGATAGCCGGCGCTCACCGCGCACGCCCGGATCCCGCCCCCGCTCAGCTCGAAGGACCGCGCACAGGCGGCCAGGTCCAGGTCGTCGGCGCGGGGCAGGACCGTGCCGAGGCACCGGTCCCAGAGCGCCGACCGCAACGCGACGTCCGGCACCGGGAAGTCCACGATCACGTCGAGGCGGCGCAGGAACGCCTCGTCCAGGTTGGCCCGCAGGTTGGTGGTGAGCACCGCCACCCCGTCGAACGACTCCATGCGCTGCAACAGGTACGCGCTCTCCAGGTTTGCGTACCTGTCGTGTGCGTCGCTGACCTCGGACCGTTTGCCGAAGATCGCGTCGGCCTCGTCGAAGAGGAGGACCCCGTTCACCCCGGCCGCCTCGGTGAAGATCCGTTCCAGGTTCTTCTCGGTCTGACCGACGTACTTGTCGACGACTGTGGAGAGGTCGACGACGTACAGGTCGAGGCCGAGGTCGGCGGCGACCACCTCGGCGGACATCGTCTTCCCGGTGCCGGAGTCCCCGGCGAACAGGGCCGTCACCCCACGACCCCGCCCGCCGCCGGGACGCATCCGCCACCGGCCGAGGACCTGCTCCCGGTGCCGTACCCGCAGGGCCAGCCCGGTGAGCTGTTCCCGGGCGGCGTCCGGCAGCACCAGGTCGTCCCACCCGACGGCGGGCTCCACCCGACGGGCCAGCCGTTCCAGACCCGCCGCGTTCTGCGCCCGCACGCCCGCCCGTACGTGTGCGACAGTGACCCGGTCGGAGCCGACCAGCCGGGCCTGCTGGGCTGCGGTGGCCGCCGCCCGGCGGAGCTGGCCCGGGGCGAGGACGTACGCCGACAGTTCGCGTACCGGATCGACGTCGTCGGCCGGCATCGCCGACTGGGCGGCAAGGGCCTCCCGCCACAGGTGGACTCGTCGGGCTGCCCCGGTCGGCGGGGCGGTCTCCAGCACCGGCGACCGGTCCGACCAGTACGGATCCCACCGGACCCGCCCGGTGAGCAACACCGGTACGGGGAGTGTGGTCAGCCGACGCAGCAGCCGCAGGTGGGCCGGTTCGGTCTGCGGGTCCAGGGCGTCGACCGGCCCGACGACGAGCCCCGCCCGGCGCAGCCGGGCCTCGCGTACCGCCACGGCGAGGGTCCGGACCGGGTCGGGGTCGGCGTGCAGCGTCGGCAGGTCGAGGGTGAGGACCGACAGGTCGGCGGCGTGCAGGGCGGCGGCGGCCCGCTCGTCCGCCGCGCCCCCCGGCTCCTCCCGCAGGTAGACGAGGTCGTCCCCGGCCCGGATCGCCGCCGCCAACCCGTCCGGGGCCGGATCAGGGTCGGTGCTCGGGCGGATCAGGCCGTCGAGCCGGGGGTCGACGGCGGCCATCCCGAGCAGGTGCCCGGCGACCCGGTCCGGCACCCGCAGGGAACGGGTCAGGAAGGGCCGGTCCACCTCCTCGACCAGCAGCAACCCGTCGGCGACGAGGGGACCGGCGCTCAACGCGGCCCGCCCGGCAGCGCCGACCGGGGAGAGTCCGCACAGGCGCAGGGCCAGCCCGATCGTGGCCCGGCGGCGGGTCACGTCGTCGTTGAGATAGCCGTACAGCTTCTCGTAGCGGTGGTCGAGGTCGGGCAGGAGCGCGATCAGCAGCAGCTCCACGTCGAGCGGGGTGAGGGCGAACTCCTCGGCCAGGTCACGCAGGGGGATCCGGGCTCCGGCGGCCCGGGAGTCCTCGGCCCACCGGTCGGCGGCTTGCACCGCGTCCGCCGCGATGTCGTCCGGCCCGGCCGACGACGCCTCGTCCACCAGCCGCCAGGCGTCCTCGTCGGAGACGTACAGCCCGCGCAGGTGGTCGTCGGGAGTCGGGTCGGCCGCCCGTGCGGCCACGACAGCCCGCCGGACCCGCTGCTCGACCAGGAAGAGCCGAGCCTGCAGGTACGCGGTGCCCGGGTCGGTCCGCTCCGCCGGATCCGCCGCCCCGGCAAGGACGTACGGCGGTGCGGTCACCGATTTCCGTCCCGGATCGGCCCGCCGGTGCCCGGGCGGCCCTGCCTGTCGGCGGCGGTGCCCCTGACGCGGCGGACCCCGACCGGGGTGGCGTCGGCACCGTCCGCCGGATCCGGATACCGCAGCCGCCGGGCCTCGGTGGGGTCACCGCCGGACCTGTCGACGGTACGCAGCAACAGGCCGTCGGTGACCGGCCGGGCGGCGAACGCAGTGGCCGAGGCGATCGGAGTGGTCACCACCAGGTCCAGCGAGGGCTTCAGCGAACCACCGAGGGCCGACCAGATGTCTGCCAACCCCCGGTCCCGCTTCGGCGGCACCGCGATGGTGATCGGCACCGTCAGCCCCAGGTCGGCGAGGCTGCCGACCAGACGCTGACCGGGCAGGACGTCGTGCCCGAGCAGGCCGGTCAGCAGCAGGGAGAGCAGCCGGTGTTCGTCCTCGGGTCGGGCCGTCCAGGCGGTGACCAGGTACGACAGGGCGAAGTACCGGGGCGGGGAACGTTCGGCGACGACCACCCCGTCGGCGTCGTACTCCTCGATCCGGCCCTCCCGCCGGTGGGCCAACTCCTCCCGGATGTCGTACAGGAAGAGGTTGACCGTCGGTGCGTTGCGTTTGGCCTCCCACTCCCGGGTCGGCGCGTCGAAGGCCAACTGCACGTCCACGCCGGCCAGGACCTCCTCGGTCAGCAGCGCGTGCAGGATCGAGTCCACCTCGTGGATCACGTCCGTCCTCCCCTGTCGGCCCGGTCGCTCACCAGCTGCGCCGCACCAGGCCGGGGGGCTGCTGGGCGGGAAGGACCACCCGGAAGTCGGTGCGGACCGTCCCGAAACCCGCACCGGTGGCCGACACCACCCGGGGGCCGAGTTCGTCACGGGGCAGCACCAGCATCTGGGCGGCGAAGGTGCCGTTCCTCGCCGGTACGGCCGGGTTGGCGGCGGCGGTGATGCCGACGTCCCAGGTCAGCCGGACCCGTACGCCCGGCGGGAAGTCGACCCCCCGGATCGAGGTGACGAAGCCGGGTGGCCCGATCTCCGGGACCGCCACGATCCGGGGTTGGAGCACCCGCAGGACCGCCGTGTCGGTGTCGTCGAGCCCACCGTCGCCGACCACGGAGCCGCGTACCGTCGTGCTCGTCGCCGCCCTCGGTACCAGCACGAAGGTCAGGGTCCGGGTGGCCCCCGGGGGCAGGTCGGCCACCGGGCAGGTGGCGACGCACCCGGGGGGACGGCTGCGTACCGGGATGCCGGGGGGCAGGGACGGGGTGATCCGTACGCCGGTGGCGGGCAGCTCACCGATGTTGCGGACGGTGTAGGTGACGGTGATCCGGCCGCCCACGTACCCGGGGCGGGGTTCGACCCGGACCGTGATCCGCAGCCCGGTCGACGGCGGCGGGGAGACTGTCGGCGGTGGCGTGGTCGGTGGTGGCGTGGTGGGTGCAGGGGTGGTGGGGGGTGGCGTGGTGGGCGGTGGCGTGGTCGGGGGTGGTGTGGTGGGCGGCGTGGTCGGAGGCGGGGCGGGGAGGACTGTCACCGGGGTCGACGCGGTGTTGTCGGAGGGCCGGGAGTCCGCCGACCACCCGCCCACCGTCCACTCCAGCGGGTACGTCCCCGGAGTCACCCCGGTCAACTCCACCCGGACCTCGACCGTGTTGCCCAACCCGATCGCCCCCAACGAGCAGCCGGGCGGGTCCAGTTCGCAGGAACCGACCTCCGGCTCCAGGGCGGTGACCCGGACCCCGGCCGGCACCCGCAGGTCGAGCCGGACCTCGACGGCAGCGACCGGCCCCCGGTCGGTGACGGTGAGGGTCAGCGAGGTCCGCTCGTCCACCCGCACCGGGGCGGGAGGTTCAAGCACCTCGGTGGCCACGTCCACGGCCCGCTGCCAGGTGGGCTTGCGTTGCCGCCCCGGGGGCAACTCCCAGGTCAACCCGTCGTGCTCGGCAGTGTCGAAGTCGTACGTCTTCACGTACTCCGGGCTGGCTGCCTCACCGTAGCGGCGGGCGTTGTAGGCGAGTCGACTCCCGTCCGGGGACCAGGCCACGTCACGGGGCCGGTGCGGGCCGTCGTCCGGGCCGGTCAGCGGGCCGGAACAGGTGGCCCCCGGCGTCTGCGGGGCCAACACCTGGCAGTTCGCGCCGGAGACGTCGGTGACCAGGAGACCGTCGGTGCCCCGGCCGAAGGCGATCCGGGTGCCGTCCGGCGAGAAGGTCGGCCCGTAGTCGGGACCTGTGCAGTCCGGGCAACCGACATCGGTCAGATCCAGTGGGTCCCCACCGTCGGAGGCGTCGACGGTCCAGACGTGACTCGTCGCCCCCGCCCCCTCCGGCCGACCCCGGACGAAGGCGAGCCGGGTCCCGTCCGGGGACCAGGCGGGCTGGCTGTCGGAGAGATCCCCCTGCCCGGGGACCGTGAGCAGGCGCTCCCCGGTGCTCGGGTCGGCCACCACGATCCGGCTGGGCTGCCCCGGGGTGGCCGACGCGTACGCCACCCGGTCACCCTGCGGCGACCAGGCCGGATCGGTCTCCACGTCGCCGGGACCCCGGTCGGCGAGCGGTACCAGATCCGGGTCGGCGCCGTCGGCACCGACGATCCACAGCCGGGAGACCCGCTGACCATCCACAGTGTCGAACCTGTTCACCACGATCTGCCGGCCGTCCGGCGAATAGTCGGGGCGGGCGTTCCACGGGTCGCCGTTCACCGGCCGCCAGAGCAGGTCCGGGTCGGTCTCGGCGCCGGGATCCTCACGCAGCACCGTCAACCCCAGGTCCCGGGGGTCCGTGGCGTCGGGGCGGATGTCCTGCAACGTCACCGTGTACCGGTCGGGGGCTGTGGTCCGGCCGACGAGCAGTTCCGGCTCGGCTCCGGGGGTGGGGACGTACCAGGTGGGGTGGTCGACCTGGCGGTCCTCGGCGAGCCGCAGCACCGCCTCGCACGGACACCAGTCGTCGCGCGGCTGCCCGGTGTAGACCAGGTCGATCGGCCCCCGGGTGCCGTCGGTGCCGGTGGTCCGACTGAGGAAGACCAGGGTGTCACCGTCCGGGGACCAGCTCGGCGCGTGACTGTCCCACAGGTCGTCCAGCAGCGGCCTGTCGTCCCCGCCGACGCTGTTCATCAGGTGGATCCGGCGGGTGTCGACGCTCCCCGGCCCCACCGTGTACGCGATCCGGTCGTTCACCGGATCCGGATCCCAGGCCGGCTCCCCGGCGCCCTCCGGACGGCCGGTGATCGGGAACGCCGGGCCGGGGACGTCGACGGGCACCCGCCAGATCTGCGGTACGCCGCCGTCGCTGCGCTCGAAAGCCAACCCCGTCCCGTCCGGGGACCAGGTGGGGTGACTGTAGTCGCCGACACCGTCGGTGACCTGCCGCAACCCGGTCCCGTCGACGCCGACGACGAAGATGTCCCGCCAACTGTTCACCCCCGTCCGGGTCTGCTCGAAGGCGATCCGGGTGCCGTCCGGGGAGATCGCCGGTTCACCTGCCACCTGCACCGGGTCCTCTGTCACCGCCGTCACCTCGCCGGTGGTGCGGCGTACCCAGAGCTGGGCCAGCTCGGACTGGCGTCGGCTCACCCAGGCGACCACCCCGGCGGTGGAGGTGACCTCGTCGTCGAAGTGGGCCGGTCCGGGGCCGAGGAACGGCACGGAGACCGCCGTCGCCCCGGTGCCCTCGATCAGCCCGATGCTGCGGTGCCCGGTCGCCAGGTAGCCGACCCGCAGCTCGGTCAGGGGTGGCGGATCCTCCTGGGCGGACGGCTCGGCGTACGACACCCCGCTGGGCGAGACGGCCACCGCCACCCCGCCCAGCAACACGACCAGACCGGCCAACACGGCGAGCCCGGTGCGGGCCGGGCTGTGCGGGACCGGGAACGTACGAATGGAACGCAATCGGCACCTCGGACGCGATCAGTGGTCGCCGGGACGGGCCAGGAACCCATCGTCGTCGCCCGACACGGCTCGGCACAGGGACACCCGGGCAGGGAAACGGGCACCCTTGACGCCGGTACGGGCAATCCCGTCCCCCTCCCGGCCCGACACCCCCCGCGGCTAGATGAGGTCGTGGCGGAGGGCGTAGGCGACGGCGTGGGCTCGGTTGCGCAGGTGCAGCCGGGTGGTGATGCCGTGCATGACGTTCTTGACGGTCCGCTCCGAGTAGGACAGCTTCGTGGCGATCTCCCGGGTCTCGAAACCGTCGGCGACCAGGCGCAGCACGTCGACCTCCCGGGTGCTCAGGCCACCCAGGGTCAGCCCCCGGGGGTCGAGGACCTCCCGCTGGAGCCGGCGCATCTGGTTCAGCAGCCGGCCGAGCAGGTCGGCGGGGACGCTGCCCTCACCCCGGGAGGCGGCGAGGACCACCTCCACCAGGCGGTTGCCGGACGCCTCACCACGCCGGACCACCCCCACCACCCCGCATTCGACGGCAGTGGAGAGCTGGCTGTCGTCGATGGTCGCCGGGACCAGCACCAAACGGGTCTGCTCGCGCCGGAGCCGTCGGAGGGTCTGGGCGGTCTGGGCGGTCAGGGCGTCGGCGACGACGAGGGTCACCACCGCGTTCGCGGCGTCCGATTCGCTCAGCAGCCTGATCTCCGGCCGTCCCGCGAGTTGGCCTGTCACACCCGTCCACGAGATCGGATCGGTCGCGTGCACGTAGACCGGTATCCGGTGCATTCTCGACTCCTCACTGCCCGGCCGTCGGCCCACGTGCCGTCGGCGCGGCAAGTATGCGTACTCCGTCTTCGCGTTCACTTAACGTCGCCTGGAGGGGCAGTGAGCTGTGCCCGTCGACGTACCCCGATGGTCGCTGGCACGGAGCGGACCCGTGCCTAGGCTCGGGCAGATGCGGGCATCGGCGAACCTGGCCAGCACCTCCGTGAGCGTCGCCCCGGGCGGTTCCGTCGAGGTCCCTGTCACTGTGCGCAACGCCGGGGACACGGTGGAGGCGTACCAGATCGAGATCCTCGGGGTGCCTGACGAGTGGGTGTCGGTGCAGCCACCGACGCTCACCCTCTATCCGGCCGGGTCCGACACCGTCGTGGTCACGTTCCGGCCGCCCCGGTCGGCCCGGGTCGACGCCGGGGACCGGATCTTCGGCGTACGGGTGGTGCCTTCGGAGTACCCGGACTCGGCGGTGGTGGAGGAGGGCGTGCTCACCGTCGAGCCCTTCACCGAGCTGGGCGCCCAGGTGCAGCCCCCGTCGCGTGGTGGGCTGCGCAGTGCCCGCTACCGGGTCGACCTCGACAACCTGGGTAACGTGACCGAGCAGGTGGCCTTCGCCGTCACCGAGGGCACCGACCAGGTGACGTTCGCCCTGCCCGCCGCCCCGGTGTCCGTCCCGAACGGCACCCGGGTCGAGACCCGACTGCGGGTCCGGGCCCGTCGGCTCCTGTGGTGGGGCGCGCCGAGGGAGTACCCGTTCACCGTCGAGGTCCGTCCCGGTGACGGGCAGGCCCGCACGCTCGACGCCCTCTTCGTCCAACGGCCGATCTTCTCGCCCGGACTCCTGAAGCTGCTCGCCGCGTTGCTGGCCCTGTTGTTGGCGCTCCTCGCACTCTGGTTCGGGCTGCTGCGTCCGCAGGTGGAGTCGGCGGCGCGGGAGGCGGTGGAGGCGGAGAACGCCCGTCGGGTGGCGCAGGACGGTCCGCAGTCCCCGTCGGCCGAGCCGGTTCCCCCGGGTGCCTCACCCCCGGCACCGGGTGACGGGGCACCGGGTGCCGGCCCGGGAGCGACTGTCCCGCCCGGTGGTCCGGGTGCGCCGGGCGTGCCGGGTGGCCCGGCTGTCGGCGGGGAGCAGTTCGGGGCCGCGATCACCTTCCGGACCAGCCCGAACGGTTCCGCCGAGCGCAGTTACACGGTCCCGGAGGGGCGGACGTTCCTGCTCACCGACTTCCTGGTGGACAACGTCCAGGGCGACGAGGGCACCCTCACCGTCACCGCGAACGGCGTCCGGGTGGTCACCTACGCCCTGGAGAACTTCCGCAACCAGGACTACCACTCGGTGACTCCGATCCGGGTCCCCGAGCGGGGTCGGGTGACCCTGACGGTGGTCTGCCGTCGCCCGGGTCAACCGGTGAACGCACCCCGCGCCACCACCTGCCGCGAGTCGCTCTACCTCAACGGTCTGCTCACCGGCGCACCGGCCGAGGAGGACTGACCGGGGTCACCGGTCGCCGTCCGGTTCGGCACCACGGCTGGGCGAGGCGTCGGCGGACCGGCTCGGCTCCGGCGTCGGGTCGTCGTCCGGGTCGGTGGAGGCACTCGGTTCGGGGGCCGACGGGGAGGTGATCGGCGACGGTGAGGTGCTGGGGGACGGGGACCCGCTGGGGGCGGTCGGCGACGGCCGATCCCCGTCGTCGTCGCCGGTCGAGGACTCTGAGGGGCTGACCGACGGCTCACCGGCGGTCGGGGTGGGCTCCACGGGGACCGGTCGGCCCGGTGACCGGCTGTCGGCGGCACCGACCCCACCGCTGTCGACTGCGGAGGTCGGCTCGGAGGTGCCCGAGGCGGAGGTCACTGTGGCGAAGGCCTGCTCGCAGGTGGCCCCGTTGAGGCTGAACTCGCGCGGGGCGGCGGCGCTGTTGCGGTCGTGGGTGCCCTGTAACGACAGTGCTGTCGTCTCACCGGGGGCGAGGGGACGGTCGACCCGGATGACGACGTCCCGGTTCTGCTGGCTGACCTCGACGTCGTCGGGGCTGTCGGCGTACTGCTGCCCGGCGGGCAGGGCGAATCCGAGCTGCCAGGTGGGCAGCGACACCGTACCGGCGTTGGTGACAGTGACCCGCGCGGTCAGGCTCCCGTCGAGGTCGTGCTGGGCGACGTACCTGGCGGCGCAGCCGCTGGTGGGGGAGGCGGGCGCGGCCTCGACCCGGTTGACCTCACCGGGGTCGTCGGACGAGTTCCCAGGCAGTTGCGTGCCGAGGACAGTCACCAGCACCGCCATCGGTGCGGCGGCCAGCAGCAGGGGTCGCCGCAGCGGCCGCCGTCCGGTCCCGCGCCTGGGCGCGACGTCTCCACCGGCCCGGGGCCGTCTCCGACGGGGTCCGTCCGCCGCAGCGCTGTCGGCCGCCGCCGTCCGGACCACCGGTACGCCGCCCCGGCCCGCCGGGACCGGTGCCGGAGTTCCTGCCCGGTCGGCCGGACCGGCACCGGTGAGTGCCCCGGTCTCGGTCATCGCGCCGGTGCCGGTCATCGCGCCGGTGTCGGCGTCGGCCGGGTCACCTGGCGGGCTCGGGGTCCGCACCGCAGCGACCGGCGGTACGTGGGCGTTCACCGTCAACGGCCGGGGGCCGACGACCCGGGCCAACGCCTCGAACGCCTCGACGGCGTCGGGGCGGTCCGCCGCCGCCGGAGCCAGGCAGCGTCGACAGAGGTCGGCGATCGGCTCCGGGAGGCCGGGCACCGTGGGCACCTCCGGTCCGATGCCCTCCTGGCGCTGCCGGATCAGCTCCGTGGGGGTCGATCCGTGGGCCGGGGGCCGACCGGTGAGGCACTCGATCAACAGCAGGCCGAGGGCGTACAGGTCACTGCCGGGTCCGGCCGCCTCACCACGGGCCTGCTCGGGGGCCATGTAGCGGGGGGTGCCGAGGACCTCTCCGGTGCCCACAGTGGTCGAGCCGCCGATCGTCTCGGCGATGCCGAGGTCCACCACCTTCACCCCGGCCGGGGAGAGCATGATGTTGGCGGGTTTGACGTCCCGGTGGACCAGTCCGGCGGCGTGCGCGGCGGCGAGGGCGGCGGCCACGTCGGCACCGATGCGGACCGCCTCGGACCAGTCGAGAGCGCCCGACTCACGGAGCCGGTGGGCGAGCGTCCCGCCCTCGACGAACTCCATCACCAGGTACGGGACCTTGCGCCGTTGCCGGCCGTGGCGGGTCTCGCCGTAGTCGTACACGTTGGCGATGTGCGGGTGGTTGAGCTGGGCGGCGGTGTACGCCTCCTGGCGTACCCGGTTGCGGAACCGCTCGTCGGCGGCGAGCCGTGAGGCGAGGAGCTTGACCGCGACGGTCCGGCGCAGCACCTTGTCGGTGGCGCGCCAGACGACGGCCATGCCGCCCTCGCCGACCGGCTCGACGAGCTGGTAACGGCCTCCCAGCAGTTGCATCCGGTCCTCCCAGGTCGTCGGTCGAGACGATCCGGTGCCGTCTCGGCGACCGCGCCTTGGGATGAGCCGGGCCGCCTGGGTCGTGGCTGACGTACCCGACACTTGCTGGGCGGAAACCATCTGCCCGACGCTTGTCGCCGGCCGGCTCCCATGATCGGGGCCGCCCGCCGACTGTGCGACGACTCAGCGGCCCGACCCCGCGCCCGGTTGCTGTCCGCCCGGCCGCTGTCCGCCGGGCAGATGCCTGCGGAACGCCTGCCAGCTGTCCCGCATCGCCTGTGAGAACGATCGCGACCCTCCGCGCCACTGCGGGGAGCGCATCGCCGCCACCTCGGCGACCGACACCTCCGGTCCTGGGCGCTGCTGGTTGTCCGGCGGCTCGTCGTACCCCGGTGGCCGCGTGTCGTGCCTCGCCGCCGGTGGCGCGTGCGACCTCTCCTGTTGCTGGACGTACGCGGGCGGTTCGGCGGGCCAGCGGGCCGCTCGGCCCTCCACGTCCACCAGCTGGTGGAATCGAAGGTCGAACCGGGAGCGGGTCCGGTCGTCGGGGCTGATCTCCCGGCCCCCGTTGTCGAGCAGGTGGAGCCTGGACACCTCTGCGTAGGGACTGACGAAACGCAGTTCGAGAGACTGCATCGTGGCGCGTTCCAGGAACGGGACCCGGCTCGGGTCGAACCCCTGGTTCAGGTCCCGGACGTAGTCCCCGACGGGGAACCGGGTCCCGTCGGTCAGCTCCACAGTGCTGTCGTACGCGGTGAACCGCGCGTTCCTCTTCCGTTCGGTGTCGGAGAACCACTCGACCAGTCCCTCGCTCACCGTGTCGGCGGGCCAGGATCGTCCTCGCCGATCGTTCCAAGAACCGTCCCACGGCATGTCGACTGCTCCTCGATCTCGGTGCCGTCGACGGTACGCGGGCGGTCAGGGGCGGTGAAAGGGTGCGACGAGCCTGTGCAGCGCGGTGTCGCCCTGGTCGGTGTCGGGCGGGGGGAGGCGTTCCAGGAGGCGGGTCAGCGCCCCGTTGGCCACCGTCGCGCCGATCGCCGAGCCGGTGGCGATGCTCCAGCCGACCGGGCCGAGCGGGGTGCACCCGAAGAACTGGCTCAGGCCGGGGGTCTGCACCACCACCACCAGGACACCGACCGAGGCGGCGGTGGCGACGAGCACCCCCGGGCTGGTCCCGCCGGCCAGGACCGTCTGCCCGAGTTGGGTCCCGACCAGGGACGCCAGCCCGACGGTCCCGGCCCGGCGGCGGGTGCCGGTCCACCTGGCCAGTGTCCATCCGGCAGTCGCGCCCAGCGCGGTCGAGGTTGCCCGCAGGGCGATCTCCTGGTCCAGGGTCCGGCCGAGGGAGGTGTCGGGTCCCTCCCGGAGCAGGTTCTCCCGGTGTCCGGCGCCGGGTGGCCGGACCGCGATGGCGAGCGCCGGTGCCAGGTCGGTGAGGAGGTTGACCAGCAGCAGTTGGCGGCCGTTGAGGGCGGAACGGCCGGTGGCGGCGGCGGTGACGATGCTGAACGCGATCTCGCCCAGGTTGCCGCCGACGAGGATGCTCAACCCGTGCCGGACCGAGGACCACATGGCCCGCCCCTCGGCCAGGGTGGCGATGATCGTCTCCAGCCGGTCGTCGGTGACCACCAGGTCCGCGGCGGCGCGGGCGGCAGGGGTGCCGCGCTGACCCAGGGCGATGCCGACGTCGGCGAGGCGGATCGCCGGGGCGTCGTTCGCCCCGTCCCCGGTCATCGCCACCGTCCGGCCCTGCGACTGCAACGCCTTGATGATCCGTACCTTGTGGGCGGGGGTGCACCGGGCGACGACGTCGGTGGCGGTCAGGCGGGCGGCGACCGCCGCGTCGTCGAGGTCGTCCAGCTCGGTGGCGGTCACCACCCGCTGGCCGTCCCCGGGGCTGATCTGTCCGGCGATCGCCGCGGCGGTGGCCGGGTGGTCCCCGGTGATCATGATGGTGTGGACGCCGGCCCGACGGATCTCGGCCACCGCCGGGGTGGCGCTGGCGCGTACCCCGTCGGCGAGGGCCAGTAGCCCGACGAAGGTCAGCTCCCGGACCTGGTCGTCGTCGGGGTCGACGGCGTCGACAGGGCGTTCGGCCACGGCGAGGATCCGCTGGCCGGAGCCGGCGTGCCGGGTCAGCTCCTGCTGGATTCGCTTCCGGTCGGCCTCGGTCAGCGGCACCACCCCGGTCCGGGCACGGCGGTTCGCGCACCGGGGCAGCACCGTCTCCGGGGCCCCCTTCACGCTCAGCAGCAGCCCGCCGTCGTGCCGCCCGCTCGTCGCGTGGTAGCCCCGGGACGGCTCGAACGGCAGACTCCCGGACGGGTGCCACGCCTCGGCGTCGACCTGCTCGGTGACCCGGGCGGCCCCGGCTCCCCGGCGGATCGCCCGGTCTGTCTGCTCGGGCAGCTCCTCGGGATCGTCTGCGGCCGGGGTGGCGCGGAGTCCCACCGCCAGCACCCGCCGGAGGTGGTCGTCGAGGTCGTCGACGGGGGCGTACCGGTCGCCGTCGCCGACCCCGGAGAGAACCAGCCGCCCCTCGGTGAGGGTGCCGGTCTTGTCGAAGCAGAGCACGTCCACCCGGCCGAGCGCCTCGATGGTGCGCGGGTTGCGGACCAGGGCACCGTGTTCGGCCAGCCGCCGGGCCGCCGCCAGCTGCGCGGCACTGACCATGAAGGGCAACCCCTCCGGGACCGAGGCGACGGCCAGGTTCGCTGCGGTCGCCGCCGTCTCGGCCACCGGTACGCCCCGGAGCACCCCGGCCCCGGCCACCGCGACCGCCGAGGCGACAGCCAACGGGACTGACTTGTCGGTCAGCCGACCCAACCGGGCCTCCACCCCGCCGGCGGGGTTCCCGCCCCGGGCCAGGGCCATGCTCCGTCCGGCCTCGGTGTCCGAGCCGACCGCGACGACCAGGGCGCAGCCGTGACCGGCGGCGACAGTGGTCCCCTCGTACAGCATGGACCGGCGTTCGGCGACCACGGCGGCGACCACCGGCTCGTCGGTCTTCGACACCGGGAGGGACTCCCCGGTCAGGGAGGACTCGTCGGCCTCCAACCCGACCGCCTCCAGCACCCGGCAGTCGGCCGGCACCGCGTCACCGGGCGCCAGCACCACGACGTCCCCGGTGACCAGCTCCTCGGCGGGCACCACCTGCTCCGCGCCGTCGCGCCGTACCCGGGCGGTGACCGCCGAGCGGGACAGCAGCTCGGCCAGGGAACGTTCGGTGCGTCGCCGGTGCACCGCGCCGACCAGCGCGGACCCCCCGACCACGCCGCCCACCAGGGCCGCGTCGACCACCGAGCCGAACGATGCGGAGAGCACCGCACCGGCGGCCAGGACCGGGGTGAGCGGGTTGTCGAGCTCCTCGACGAAGGCCCGGAGCAGTCCGGCCGGTCCGAACTCCGGCCCGGCGTCCCGCCCGCGCCGCCGGGCCGCCTCAGCCGAGGTCAACCCGGACCGGTCGGCCCGGAGCTGGTGCAGGGCGGTCGCCACCGGCATCAGGTGCCAGGCGGTGGTGGGTGCGACGGGGGTGTCGGCGGGGGCGGGCAGCTGGTGGGCCCGCCACACCCCGTGCGCGAAGGCCAGCGCCCCGGCCGCGTTGACCGCCCCGAGGGTACGCCCCGGCAGGGTCTCCGGCGGGGCGGTGAACGCGTTGAGCGTCCCCAGCCCGGTGCCCGCCATGGCCAACCGGATGTTCTGCCTGGTCATCCGACGGGCCACCCCGGTCGCCTCGACGACCAGGGCCGCCACCCGCAGGTCGGCCCCGACGAGCAGGTGCGCCCCCCACGGTGGGGGGTCGTCGGGTCCGGCGACCCCGAGGCCGCAGTCCGCCGCCGCCAGCGCCGACCGGTCCCCGGAGACCACCAGGACCACCGCCCCGTCCCGTTGCAGCTGCCGGACCGACTCGGCGAGACGGGAACCGTCGGGGAGGACGACGTCGGCGTACCCGTACCGGTCGGGGTGGTCCTTCGCGGCGACGACCAGGCGCAACCCGGCCCGGCGGGCGGCGGCGGGCAGCGCCTCCACCCCCGCTGCCGGTTGCGCCTCCAACCGCAGTACGGCGGCGAGGGTGTCACCCTCGGCCAGGCCGAGCAGGTGCCCGCCACCGGCCCGCAGCTCCCGGCTCCGGTCGGTGTCCCCGGGGTCGGTGGCGTCCAGCCCGGCCAGGGGACCCAGCCGCCACCCGTCGGCCTGCTGGATCCGGTCCGGGGCGTCGGGGTCGAAGAGGGCGAACGCGTGGGCGGCCACCCGCCCGGTCTCCGCACCGGCCAGCGGGGCCAGGTCGGCCAGGGAACTCCGGTCCGATCCGAGTACGGCGGCGTCGACCAGGACGGTGTCGATCCGGTCCAGTTCCCGCAGCACACTGCGGTCCATGGCGATCACGCCCCGCCTTGCCAGCAGGGCACCGAGTTGGGCGGCGTACCCCTCCCGGCCGCTTCCGGGGGCCTTGGGGAGGGTGGACAGCCCGAGGGCGGCAGCCCGTTTCCCGCCGAGGGAGGCCACTGCGGCTGCCCCGGCCACGGCCCCGGCGGCAAGCGCCTGCTTGACGTAACGTTCGGCCGGTCCGTCGGGCTTCGGCCGGGGGCGCTCCCCGTCCGGGACCCGCGCCTTGGCCCGTTCCGGGGTGCCGGTCAGGTCGGGCTCGGCCTGTTCCCACGTACGGAGCTGGGCCCGCGCCTCACCCCACTGGACGATCCGCTGGGCACCGTCCAGGACGATCCCGGTCCACCCGCCGGTCAACCCCTGCACCACCGCCTCGGCGAGCGGGAACAGCACGTCGGCACGGGGGTCGGCGCGGAGTCCCCGACTGGCCAGATCGTGCAGCCGAGGGTGCAGGTCGACGGCGGTGAGCAGCCCGGCCACCTCACCGGGGACCGGGGTGAGGGGCAGGATCCGGGTTGCCGCCGCGAGGGTGAGGCCGAGACCGTCGGAGACCAGGGCGCCCAGGGTCCGGGCGGTACGCGGCCCCTCCTCCGGTGGGTGCGGCGGGGGGATGTCCGGGTCGGGTTCGTGGTCGCACCGGGTCTCCGCCCGGACGACTGTGGAGATCAGGTCCCGTAGCCGGGGGCGGGGCTCCTCGACGGCTACCACCACCCGACCGGACGGGGCGTTGACCCGCGCCCAGGTCACCCCGGGCATCCGTTCCAGGGCGGCCTCGACCTGACGGGCCAGGACGTCACCGCCGTCCTGGCAGACCCCGTGGACCTCGATGTGGTGGCGTCCGTCGGCCGACCAGACCCGGCGTCGGTTCAACCCGGCCGCCCGGGTCAGCCGCGTCGTCGCGGTCGTCGCGGCCCGGGTGGCCTCGGTGACCAGCCGAGGCACGAACGGCAGCGCGGGCACCCCGGTGGAGGCGCGAAGCAGGCCGGTGATCCGGTCACTGACCTGCACCATTGTTACCTCCCCGTCCCGCCTGGTCCGGCCGCCTGCCTTCCCGTCGTCGCGTCGGCCATTCCTGCCCGAGGGGGGTTTCTCGACCCGGGTCGGATGCATGGACCGGGACGGGGGTGGAATCCGGCGTGGGTCGTCAGTCACCGGGGAGGCCGACATGAACACCAGATCCCAGCACCTGCACCACGCGCACGAGACGGTCCGGTCGTACGCCCACCGGATGGAGATCCCGCTGCTCGGCGAGGTGGCAGTACCGTCGCCGGACAAGCTCGCCTACTACGCCGGGGTGGGGGTGCTCGCCGTCGCCGGGGTGATCGAGTGGCCGTTGGCCCTGGTCATCACCGCCGGTCACCTCCTCGCCGACCAGCACCTCTCCGGGCTGGCCCGGGGGGTCGGCGAGGCGATGGAGACCGCCTGACGAACAATCTCACAGCCACTTGACCTGAAGCCCGGTTGACGTCGCAGGCTGACGGTCATGGCTCTCGATGCGCCGGCTCCCGTTGGTGACCGGCTGTACGCCCCACCGCTGCGGGCGATGACAGTGGGCAGCGTCGCCCTGGTGTCGCTGCTCGCCTTCGAGGCGCTGGCGGTGGGCACTGCCATGCCGACGGTGGCCCGGGCGTTGGACGGGTTGGCCCTGTACGGCCTCGCCTTCGGGGGCACGTTCGCGGCGGGCGTGATCGCCATGGTCGTCGCCGGCATCTGGTGCGACAGCCGGGGACCCGCCGCCCCGATCCGGCACGGGGTGGGCTGGTTCCTGGTCGGACTCGTCATCGCCGGGACCGCCCAGACAATGCACCTCGTCGTCGTCGGGCGGATGGTGCAGGGGATCGGTGGCGGGCTGCTCATCGTCGCGATCTACGTGACTGTCGGGCAGGCGTACCCGGAGCAGTTGAGGCCACGGATGTTCGCCGCCTTCGCCGCGGCGTGGGTCGTACCGTCGCTGGTCGGACCGGCGGTGGCCGGTCTGGTGGTCGAGCACCTCGGCTGGCGGTGGGTCTTCCTGGCGGTGCCGGTGCTGGCGTTACCGGCGGCGCTGCTGGTGGAGCGGGGTCTGCGCGGGGTCGGGCCGGCGGCCCCCGGTGAGACGGCCACCGACGCACGGGCGCGGATCGCCTGGGCGTGTGTGGCGGGGGTGAGCGCCGCGCTGTTGCACTACGGGGGGCAGCAGCGCGGCGCGCACGCCGTGATCGTGGTCG
Source organism: Micromonospora sp. NPDC000207 (assembly GCF_040300925.1). Lineage (NCBI taxonomy): Bacteria > Bacillati > Actinomycetota > Actinomycetes > Micromonosporales > Micromonosporaceae > Micromonospora > Micromonospora sp. NPDC000207. Next base: position 17,649 of record NZ_JBEPEQ010000048.1, on the reverse strand, counting down.
GGGCGGCGCTGGTCGGTCTGGCGGTGGCCGTACCCCGGTTGTTGCCTGTCGGGTTCCTTCGTGCGGCCCGGGGACTGCCCGCGGTGATCGGCCTGCGCGGGCTGTGCGCCGCAGCCTTCGCCAGTTCCGAGGTGGTGATCCCGTTGATGCTCTCCCGGGAGCGGGGTTTCTCCCCTACCGCCGCCGGGATGGTCCTCACCGTCGGGGCGGTCTCCTGGTCGCTCGGCTCGTGGGCGCAGGGACGGATGCCGCCGCCCCGGTCCCGGGCCACCCTGCCCAGGATCGGGATGACGGTCATGACCCTCGGGACGGCGACCGTGGCGGTAGCCGTCCTGCCGCAGGTGCCGGTGGCCGTGGGTGTCATCGGGTGGGCGCTGGCCGGACTCGGTACGGGGTTGACGTTCCCGTCGCTGTCGGTGCTCACCCTGGCCCTGTCCCGCCCGGGTGAGCAGGGGCGCAACAGTTCCTCGCTGCAACTGGGCGACAACCTCTGTACGGCTGTCGTGCTGGCCCTGACCGGTACGGTCCTCGCCGCCGGTGCCGCCCCGGGCACCGGCACCTACCTGGCGATGCTGTCGGTGGCGGTCGGCTGTGCCCTGCTCGGCGCGCTCCTCGCCGGCCGGGTGGTGCCGACCCCGGTCACGTGAAAGCGCGCCACTTCTGGTGGTTGCCGCCGTCACCGGGCGGGGTCTGGACGTCGCCTGGATTCCGGTCCGGGTGGCGCCTCGTGGCCGACGGTTCACCCGGTCGGGGGAGGAGGCGCGCAGACCGGTCCGACGTCCGCCCGGGTTCTCCTACCGTGACGCCATGCTCACACTCGTCACGATGGTGATCCTGTACGTCTTCGGCTTCGTCTTCCTCTACGGGCTGATCCGGGTGTCGGTCCGGCACGCCATGGAGGACCTGGAGAACCGGCGGGCCGAGGCGCTCCGGATGGAGCGGATGGCAGCCGACCGGGACCGCGCCTTCGTGCAGGACAACGCGTTCCTCACCAACAACTGACCGCCACCGCCGACATCGGGGGCAGTCGGGGTGGGCGGGACCCCGGGGTGCGAGGATCGTCACGTGATGGGGACGCTGAAGACCGAGCCCGCCCGGACCCGCCTCGACCTGCTCGCCCCGCCGGTCGCCGCCGCGGTCGGCCAGTGGCCTGCCGAGGCCCCGGTGCACGTCGACGACGTACTGGTGGCGCCGATCAACGCTGACCTGGCCGACACCGCCGCCTTCTGCGAGGCGTACGACGTGGGGCTGGACGTCTCGGCGAACTGCGTGGTGGTCGCCGGCAAGCGGGAGGGGCAGGTCCGGTACGCCGCCTGCATCGTCCTCGCCACCACCCGTGCCGACGTCAACGGGGTGGTCCGCAAGCTGATCGGGGCACGCAAGGCGAGCTTCGCCCCGATGGCCGACGCCGTCGATCTGACCGGGATGGAGTACGGCGGGATCACCCCGATCGGGCTCCCCGAGGAGTGGCCGATCCTTGTCGACTCCCGGGTGATCGCCACCCCGCACGTGATCATCGGATCCGGCGTACGGCACAGCAAGATCGCGCTGCCCGGCCCGGCCCTCGGGGTCCTCCCCGGTGCCCAGGTTGTCGAGGGGCTGGCCAGGCCGGCCCAGTGAGCCGAGCCGGTCTGATTCGTCATCATCGATGTTGTTGCACGTGAAACATTGCCCCGCCGCTGATCAGAGCGGTGCGGACTCCCGTCGTTCCACCTCGGCGAGGGCGGCGAGGAGGGTCTCCGGTTCCTGGGCGCCGGTCACCACGTACTTTCCGGCGATCACGAAGGTCGGGACGCTGCTGACCCCGATCTCCCGCGCGGTGGCCAGGTCGGCGGTGACCTCGGTGGACCCGGCGTCGGCGTCGAGGTAACCCCGGACTGCCTCGGCGTCGAGACCCACACCGGCGGCGACCTCGGTCAACGCCGCCCGGGAACCGATGTCCACCCCGTCGCCGAAGTGCGCCAGGTGCAGGGCCTCCACCACCTCGGGACCCTTCGCCTGGGTGTGGGCGTACCGGATCAGGCGGTGCGCGTCGAAGGTGTTGGCGGTGACGGCCCGGTCGAAGTTCATGGTCAGCCCCACCTGGGCACCGACCCGGGTGACCTGGTCGGCCAACTGCTCGGCCCGCTCCCGGCCGCCGAACTTCGCCCCCAGGGCGTCGACCAGCGGGGTCGGCTCGGCCACCGGCGACGGGTCGAGCTGGAACGGGCGGTACCGGACCGACACGTCACCGTCGTACGACGCCAGGGCCTGCTCCAGGCGGCGCTTGCCGATCCAGCACCACGGGCAGACCACGTCGGAGTAGATCTCGATCTCCATGATCCGGGACAACACCCGCCCCGGCAGGTCTGTTCCCCGACCTGGTGGCGTACCCCCGGGGTCGGGGTCAGGGGGTGGACTGCTCGCGGACCTGGCGTTGGAGTCGGGCCAGGACCGCCGTCCCGCCACGCACCCGCAGCGGGCTGATGGCCTTGTCCAGCCCCATCCGGTGGTACAGGTCACCGGGGACGGCGAGGACCTCGCCGACAGTCGCCCCGGCCAGCCCCTCGGCGAGGATGCCGGCGAACGCCCTGGTGGTGGGGGCCTCCGGCGGGCAGTCGAACCAGGTGGTGACGGTCCCCTCCGGGGTCACCTCGGCACGCAGGAAGAACGCCGTCTGGCACTCCGGGACCTGCTCCATCCCCTCCCGGCCGACGAACTCGGCGGGCAGGGGCGGGATGGCGTCGGAGTATTCGAGGAGCATCTCCAGGACCACGTCACGAGGGGCGGTCGCGAACTCGTCGACGATCTCGGCCAGCTTGGTAGGCATCTCCGGCATCAGGTCAGGCTACCGGCCGCCCACCGACGTCCCTGCACTGTCGCGTCCCCTCGCGCTGTCGCGGCAGCCCCTCCCTGCACGGCCGCCTGCCGGGCAGCCGCCTCTCCCTGCGCTGTCGCCTCTCCTGCGGTGGTCGTCGGGCCGTACCCGCCGTCAGACGCTCGGGGCGTGCTCGGCGATCTCCCCCAGCGCCGACCGGGGGTCGAGCTGCATTGCCAGGTCACCGAGGGAGACGATCCCGACGAGCTTGCGTTCGACGTCACAGACCAGGACCCGGCGGATGCCCCGCTCCCGCATCAGCGCCGCCGCCTCACCCGCCGCCGAGTTCTGCTCGATCATCACCACCTCCCGGGTGGTGATGGAACCGATGGTGGTCACCCGGGGATCGCTGCACTCGGCCACCGCCCGGACCACGATGTCCCGGTCGGTCACCAGCCCAGCGAGGGTGGCCCCGTCGGTGACCACCACGTCGCCGATGTCCGCCTCCTTCATCACCCGCGCCGCCTCGTCCAGGGTGGTCTCGGCGGGCAGGTAGACGACCTGCTTGGTCATCACGTCGCTGACCCGGTAAACGGTCATGGGAAGCCTCCGAAGCACGCTGAAGAAGGGGGTGTCCCACTTTTACCCGGTGACGTGATCGCTACACCCGGGTGACAGTGTGCCGAGCACCCTTTCGGGGTGGGTGTCGGGTCAGCTCCGCCTGGTGTGGTCGACGAAGACCCGCCAGGCTCGCGGGTCGAAGGTCAGCACCGCCCCGCCCGGGTCCTTGCTGTCCCGGACCCCGACCACCCCGGGCAGACCGTCGGCGACCTCGATGCACTCGCTGTTGCCGCTGCGGGTGGACCTGCGCCAGGTCGCGCCGCTCAGATCGTCGAGTCGTAACCGGCGCAGCTGCGACCGGTTCAACTCCGAGGGCGATTGACTTTCCACAGTCCCTCCACGATTCGTGATTCCACTTCGAGATCGCCTCGTACGGCGCCGCCCCACCTCCCGGCCGTCCCCCCGGCCGGCTTCGGCGACTTCCGGCGGCAGTCCTGGGGTAACGAGACTGTCACGGAGGGCTACCACCCCGCTGACCACGGAGGACGAGATGCGCAACCTTTTCCGTCGATGGAGCGCCGCCCGACAGACCCGGCGCGCGTACCCCGTGCCACCCGACTGGATGCGGGGGCCGACCCGGGCGCTGCCGACCGTTCCGCCCGGCTACCCGGGGCGGTTGACGCCGGGGCAGCAGTGGCGGGCGAACGGGGGTCGGTCGTGATGCCGTCCGGGATGCCGGTGCCCCGGCTGGGGCCGTACCCTGATCGGCCGCGCGGGCAAGGCGCGGGCCGACCGCCGCACCTGCCGATGCGGCCGATCTGGTTGTGCCGGGCCTGCGGTGGGCCGTGGCCCTGCGCCGAGGCCCGGTTGCTGCTGGTCGAGGAGTACGCGGACCAGCCGATCAGCCTGGCGATCTATCTGTCCGGGCTCTACGACGAGGCGTCGCACGACCTGTTCCGGCTGAATCCGTACGACGGACCGACGCCCCGGGAACTGTTCGAGCGGTTCGTCTCGTGGGCGCCGTACCGCCGGAAGGCCACGTGAAAACCCTCACGGCCGACGCCGGTGACCCCGTGCCAAACTGTCGTGCGGTGGATCTGTGAGAAGGGGACCCCTCTCGACTGTGTGCGTTAACAAGGGGCCCTTCCTTACCCGCGAGGCGGAGGGTTGCTCGTGCGTTGGGGCAGTTACGTGGCGGTGGGGGACAGCTTCACCGAGGGCATGGACGACGCGTACCCGGACGGGACGTACCGGGGTTGGGCGGACCTGGTCGCCACCCGGCTCGCGGCCGAGGCGGGACCCGAGTTCCGGTACGCCAACCTGGCGATCCGGGGGCGGCGCTTCGCCGGTGTGGTGGGCGAGCAGGTGCCGCTGGCGCTGGCCATGAAACCCGACCTGATCAGCTTCGCGGCCGGGGGGAACGACATCCTCCGGCGGACCTTCGACCCGGACACGATGATCTCCCGGTTCGAGACGGTCGTCGGTGACCTGCGGGGGAGCGGTGCCGACCTGATCCTGTTCCGGTTCGCCGACCTGATGGCCCGGCTGCCCGGTCAGCGGCTGGTGGCACCCCGGGTCGAGCTGCTCAACCGGGTGGTCGGGGAGACCGCCGAGCGGCACGGCGCGATCCTCGTCGACCTGTACGCCGACGACACGTACCTGAACCCGCTGTTGTGGAGCACCGACAGGCTGCACCTGTCCGAGGTGGGGCACCGGCGGGTCGCCGCCCAGGTCCTCGACGCTCTGGGGGTCGGCTGCGACGAGCAGTGGATGCTGGTGCCGCCGCACCCGGAGCCGTCACCGTGGTTGGCGGCCCGCGCCGCCGACCTGAGCTGGGCTGGTCGACACCTGGCCCCGTGGATCACGCGCCGCCTCACCGGCCGCTCCTCCGGCGACACCATCACCGCCAAACGCCCCACCCTAACCCCCCTAACCCCCCACCCCCCGGCCCCGGAGCGTTGATCAAGGGATTTGCGTCAGGTTCGGCCCCCGGGATGACACATTTCCCTTGATCAACGCTTCGGTACAGGGGGTGGGGAGGGGGAGGCGGCGTAGGTTGGGGGGTATGGGTGTCTCTGGGGATCCGGATCCGCGTCTGCAGGCGTACGCCGACCCGCAGCGGCTGGTCACCACGGGGTGGCTGGCCGAGCACCTGGGCGAGGAGGGTCTCGTCGTCGTCGAGTCGGACGAGGACGTGCTGCTCTACGACACCGGGCACATCCCCGGGGCGGTGAAGGTCGACTGGCACACCGAGCTGAACGACCAGGTGACCCGGGACTATCTTGACGCGTCCCGGTTCGCCGAGCTGTGCGCCGAGAAGGGCATCGGCCGGGACGACACAGTGGTCTTCTACGGCGACAACTTCAACTGGTGGGCCGCGTACGCCCTCTGGGTGTTCGGCCTCTTCGGCCACCCCGACGTCCGGCTGCTCGACGGTGGGCGGCAGAAGTGGATCGCCGAGGGCCGGGAACTGAGTCGTGACCGGGTGACCCACCCCCGTGCTGCGTACCCGGTTCCGGAGCGCAACGACACCCCGATCCGGGCGTACCGGGAGCAGGTGATGGGGCACGTCGCCGCCGGTCGTCCGCTCGTCGACGTCCGGTCGCCGGGGGAGTACACCGGCGAGATGCTGCACATGCCGGACTACCCCCAGGAGGGCGCGCTGCGCGGCGGGCACATCCCGGGGGCGGTCAACCAGCCGTGGAAGTCGGCGGCGAACGAGGACGGCACGTTCCGCTCCGCCGACGAGCTGCGCACCATCTACGCCGACCGGCTCGGGTTGGACCCGTCCGACGACGTGGTGGCCTACTGCCGGATCGGCGAGCGGTCGAGCCACACCTGGTTCGTCCTGCGGCACCTGCTCGGCTATCCGCAGGTGCGTAACTACGACGGGTCGTGGACCGAGTGGGGCAACCTGGTCCGGGCTCCCGTCGTCCGGGGTGACCAGCCCGGCGGTCTCACCCGCTGACGACCCACCACACAGCCCGGCGGCCCGACCCGCTGACCACGCACCACACTGCCCGGTGGAATCTGCCGGTTGGCCACCCGTGGGCCGGTCGGTCGGGGGAGTCTGCTCGCAGGGGTCCCGTCGACCGGAGGGGGATGGGGGTGCGACTGCCTGACGCACGGTTCGCCGCACTGCTCCTACTGGCTGCCCTCCCGCCGGTGGTGGAGGCGACCTTCCTGGTCTCGCAGGGCTTCCTCGCAGCTCAGGGGCTGGCAGCTCAGGGCAGCTCGCTCTGGCCGTACGACACCTATCACGACCTGCGATGGATTCTGGTCTACCACAACTCCTGGGCGAGTTTCGGGGTCCTGATGGTGGCGGCGATCCTGCTGCGTGGCCTGCTCTCGACCGGGCTGGTGGTGCTCTCCTGGCCCCGGGAGGTCCAGCGTCCCTCAGCCTGGTGGCTGCTGAGGCGGAGCATCCTGCTGTCGGCGGTGGTGGCGGGACTCGTCGCCCCCTGGGCGGTGATCTCGGTGGCGGCCTCGGTGGTGGCCCTGTCGTGGCTGCTGTTCGCCTCGCTCCTGCCGATGTTCCTTCTCGCGCCGTTCCTGCAACGGGCCGCCGTCATCGGGAAGTGGTGGCGGGGGCTCCCGTCGCTGCCTGTGGTCGGCTGGTCCCTGCTGAACTTCGTGGTGATCACGGTGGCCGGGGCGATCTGCTGGTCCGTACCCGGGTGGTGGACGGTGCCGGTGGCCGCGGTGGCCGGGATGATCAACGGTCTGTTGTGGCAGCGGACGGTACGCGATGCCGTCCTGGAACCCACCTACCGGTGGGCCCGGGTGCCTGTCACCCCACTGGTCTTCGTCCTCGCCCTCGCCGTACCGCTGATGATTCCGGCGCTGGTCCAGTTCGTGCCCGGCGGGTCCACGAAGGTGGAGGAGTCGGTGCTGACCGAGCCCCTCCCGGACAGCGTCGGACACGCGGTGATCGTCCTGGCCGGGTTCGGCTCGGCGTACGACGGGAAGCAGCCGGTGGACCCCAACGTGCAGCGCTTCTCCTACCGGGGGTTGGCCCCGGACGGGCGACCGTTGCCGTACGAACCAGTCGACACCTTCCAGTCGGTGGACGCCAGCGTCGACCGGCTCGCCACCCAGGTGCAGCTGCTGCACGAGCGGACCGACCGTCCGGTGACCCTGATCGGGCAGAGCGAGGGGGCGATGGTCGCCCGGACCTACCTGGCCGAACGTCGACACCCGGCGGTGGACACCCTGGCCATGTTCAGTCCGCTGGTGAACGCCGGTCGGGCCTACTATCCCCCGCCCCACGACCAGACGGGGTGGGGGGTGGCGACGGGGTGGCTGTTGCGTGTCGTCTTCGGGGCCGTCAACCTGATCCGGTCGCCCGACACCGGCCCGGACGAGCCGTTCATCCGCTCGCTGCTCGACGACGCCCCGTTCTACCGCAACCAACTCATGTGCCCGGTGCCCGGCGTACGGATCCTCGCCTTCCTGCCGACCACCACCGCCATCGAGGCCCCGCCCGGTGACTACACCGAGATCCCTGTCTACCAGCAGCCCGGGGTGCACGGTGGCCTGCTCGGTCAGACCCAGGTCCAACAGCGGCTCGTCGAGTTCGTCGCGGGCCAACCGATCGAACGGCAGCGTCGGGAGTACCCGGTGTTGCAGCGGCTCACCGCCGCCTGGCAGGCCCCACCACTGGCGATCCACCTCAACCCGGCGTGGCCCGAGGGTCAGGAGTCGGACCCGGCCTTCACCGGGAAGGTCTGCCAGCCGAAGAAGTGACCGGAGCGGACGGTCTCCGGAACCGCCCGTGTTTGATCAGCAGTCGGGCGGCGGCCAGCGCCAGCCCGACCACGATCGAGGCGGGCAACGGCTGGTACGGCCAGATGAACAGGTGCAGGCCGACACCGACGACGACGCCGGTGAGGGCCAGCCAGGTGGACCAGACCCGGCCCAGCGGAGCGACGGTGCCTCCGACCACCATCACTCCGGCGACCACGAGGTGCGCCCCCAGCCAGCCGGCGAGATCGTGTCCGACGACGCCCTCGTCGGTGAGGCTGACGTACCGGTCCGCTGTGAAGTCGCCGACCCCGGCCAGGAGGTCGAAGAGGCCGGCTCCACCGAGGAGCAGCCCCGCCAGCACCAGCGGGCGACCTCGGCGTGCCGACGGGGGCGGCACCGTCACCACGTCGGCACCCGCCGTCGCGTACCGGTCCTGGCCACGACCCCAGGTTAGGAGATTTTCCGACAGGTATCCGGCCACCCGACCGATCCGCAGCCCCGTCGTCGGTGGTCACCCCACAGACGGTGTCCGACGGAGAGGCAAGTGAGATCACACCGCAGCGCGTCCGATCGACCACACCGGGTCGTCGGGGGTCTACGCTTGCCGGGTGACTGTCGAGCAGCAGACCCGGGGTGCCGCCGGGAGCCGGCGGCGGTCCCGGCGGGACGAGATCCTGGAGATCGCGGTCGGGCTCTTCGCCGCCCGGGGCTACCACGGGGTGTCGATGGACGACATCGGTGCCGCCGCCGGGGTGACCGGCCCCGCCCTCTACCACCACTTCGCCGGCAAGGAGGCGATGCTTGTCGCCGCCCTGGTCCCGGTCAGTGAGGGGCTGCTCGACGGCGGTCGGGAACGGGCCCTGCGCCACGCCGCCGACCCCCGGGCGGCGGTCGAGTCGCTGATCGGGTTCCACGTCGACTTCGCCCTGGCCAACCCGGCAGTCATCGCACTGCACCTGCACGAGCTCGACCGACTGCCCGAGGAGCCCCGCCGGGAGATCCGCCGGCTGCAACGGCTCTACGTCGAGCAGTGGGTGACGGTCCTCACCGCCCTGCACGAGGGGCTTCCCGCCGCCGAGGCCCGGGTGCTCGCCCACGCTGCCTTCGGTCTGATGAACTCGACGCCCTTCCTCGGCGGTGAGATCGACCGACTCCGCTGCGCCGAGCTGCTCCGGGGGGCCACCCTCGCCGCCCTCCTGGACCATCCCCGCCGGTAGCGATTGCCTCCGGCGAGCAGGCGGAGTGAACCACTCGACCCCACCGACCGTAGAACCGGCGTCCGTAAGCCGATGGTGGGGAGAGGTTCATGGCAGGCGACGTGTCACCGGACGACGAGGTGGAGCAGAACTTCGACGTCAACGTCGAACGACTCGCCCTCCGGGTACTGGCGCATGACATCGGCGTCCTGGACCAGGACCGGGTCTGGTCGGCAAGGTCAGCGGAGATGAAGGCGGCCGTCACCTTCGTCAAGGAAACCCGGAAATGGATCTTTCCGGATCAGGGGCGGCCGGACACCGCTGTGAAGAAGTGGGTCAACGAGTTCAGGAGCAAACCAGCGGACCTCAATCTGTACTGGGCGCGTACGGACCCTCCCCCGTACGGTGGCACGAGCGAGCCTAACCAGGCCGTCGACCGTCTAAGTTTCGATCCGCCGTACGGGATGTCGGAGCCGCAGTCCCCCATCGTCGGTCTCGATCTGAACGTGGAGAATGATCTGCGTATCCGGATCGCCGTGGCGCGGAAAATAAGCGACTGGCTGTCCGCCAGCAAGGATCTCCGCAATCTGCATGAGTCGGGAAGCCTGGAGCAGGTCTCGGCGATCTACCGTGGTCATCCGGAACGCCAGTTCGGGCCGGGGATCCAGTCCGGGCCGAGTGGGGGCAGCAAGCCGGAACGTGGTCCGGGCCCCGTCTTCGACGCCAGGGGTGAGCTGAATCCGACGCTCAGGGAACTGGCCTCCGAGGACCTGTCCTCGTTCGACTACCGGTACTACGCGAGGGTGGTGGAGTCGAGGAACTCGACGTCCTTCGCCCAGGTGGGACGCTGGGGAGCCGAGCGGGTCGAATATCCCATCGAGGCGTACCTCGCACAGGGGAACCGGGTGCCCGGCCCGGTGTCGTCGGCTTCGTCTACTCGCCCCACGAAGCCGACGGAGTTCCGGGTCGACCAGGCGGCGTCGAGTTTCCGCCCCACCGGTCCGTCGATGAATCCGTCCTCGGATCGCGGGTCGCAGCGGCCGGAACTCGGCTCGAACAATCCGTACCGTCAGAGCCGGGCCCAGGGTGCGGGAGCGCCGTACGACCGGCCGGGAGCCGGGCGGAGTCGGTAGTGGGTAGTCGGTGGTACGTAGGGTCTGAGGGAGCGGCATGAGCGGTCTGGGTGTGGGAAGTGAGCCGGGGCGCGAGGACCCCTTCTACAGCGCCAACATCGAACGGTTGGCGGTGTGGTTGCTCAGGCAGGACGTCGGCCGGATGGCAGACGAGAGTTCGCGGTGGAGCGCTCAGTCCAGGGACGTCAGGGCGGCGGTCAGGTTCATCGACGACAAGCACCACGCGTTGCAGCAGGAGCCGAGCCGGAGCGGCAAGGCCAAATCCGCTGTCAAGGACCTGGCGGGGCGGCTCCGAGGCAAACCTCTCATCCGGTTCGACTGGAGGTTCGTCTCCCGGCCGCCCTATGACAGGTTCGGTGGCCCGTCCACCGACACGAAGAACATCGGGATGGGGCCCTACCTGATGCCGGGGAACATCTCGCCGATGTTCGGCCGAGAGCAGTCTCTCGAGAATGATCTGCTGGTTCGTCAGGCGGTAGCGGAGAAGCTCAAGGAGTGGATCTCCGCCGACCCCTCCCTCGCCGGCCTCCACCGTGGGGGCGAGCTGAAGAACATCTCGGGCTCCTTCTACCAGCACGACTCGAACCACTTCCAGAATTTGACGACGAGCGCCGGAGTCGGATGGCGGGCGGAGCCGGTGCTGAACGCGAAGGGTGAGGTGAGGAAGGAGATCCGTGACCTGATCACGAATCCCCCGAGATTCGACTACGGCGACTACGTAGGCCAGATCGAGGGCTATCGGCAGCGTGGCGCGGAGGCCGAGAAGCGTGCCAGAGCCGGCGGTGTCGGCACCTACTACCCCGATCTGCCGTTCTCCCCGCCCATCGAGGCGTACCTGACCCAGGTCCGAGAGCGGGCGAAGGCTCAGGCGAGCGGTGCTCCGGTCCAGCGGGCGGGGTACGAGCAGCCGAGGTTCCAGGTCGCGCAGGCGACGGCGCGTTTCGTACCCGGTTCGGGTTCGGGCGCACCGGCCGATCCCTGGGCGGGGGCCCTGCCCCCGGGGGCGCGGCCCTCCACTCCGGCTCCGGCGCGGCCCGATCTTCCCCCGCAGGTGTCCGGCGGCCGGAGCCGGTGACCCCGCACGACCCCCTGTCCCGACTGGTGGGACAGGGGGTGATCGTGGTTCGCTACTGGCGTCCGCCACCCCTTGGACGCTGGAGGGAACATGATCGAGTCGCTGCTCGTCGCCAACCGGGGCGAGATCGCTCGTCGGATCATCCGTACCGCACGACGGCTCGGGATCCGGACCGTTGCTGTGCACTCCGAGGTCGACGCCGGGCTGCCGTTCGTCACCGAAGCCGACGAGGCGGTCTGCGTCGGCCCGGCCGATCCGGCGCGGAGCTACCGGAACACCGAGGCGATCCTCGCCGCCGCCGAGTCCACGGGTGTGCAGGCGATCCACCCCGGATACGGCTTCCTGTCGGAGAACGCGGAGTTCGCCCGTACCGTCGAGGGTCGTGGGCTGGTCTGGGTCGGGCCGGGAGCGGACGCGATCACCGCGATGGGGGACAAGATCAACGCCCGGAACCTGATGGCCGACGCCGGGGTGCCGGTCGCCCCCGGCACCACCGAGCCGGCCGCCGACCTCGACGCGGCGGTGGCCGCCGCCGGGCAGATCGGCTACCCGGTGATGGTGAAGGCCGCCGCCGGTGGGGGCGGGATGGGGATGGGCGTGGCCACCGACGAGGCCGCGCTGCGCACCGAGTACGACAAGGTCCGCGCCTTCGCCGGGCGGATGTTCGGCGACGGGTCGGTGCTGATCGAGCGCTACTTCCCCCGGGTACGCCACGTCGAGGTGCAGATCCTCGGCCTCGCCGACGGCCGGGTGGTGGCCCTCGGCGAGCGGGAGTGCTCGGTGCAGCGGCGCAACCAGAAGCTGGTCGAGGAGTCGCCCTCACCGGCGGTCTCCCCGCAGCTGCGCGAACGTCTCCTGGCGGCGGCGGTCCGCGCCGGTGAGGCCGTCGGCTACCGCAACGCCGGCACCGTGGAGTGCCTGCTCGATCCGACCTCCGGCGAGTTCTTCTTCCTGGAGATGAACACCCGGCTCCAGGTCGAGCACCCGGTGACCGAGCTGGTGTACGGGGTCGACCTGGTCGAGGAGCAGCTGCGGGTGGCCGCCGGGCTCGCCCCCACCTTCGACCCGGACGGCCTTTCCCCGCAGGGCCACGCCATCGAGCTGCGGGTCAACGCCGAGGACCCGAAGCGGTTCCTTCCCGGACCGGGGGTGATCACCACCTGGAACGAGCCGTCGGGCGTCGGGGTCCGGGTGGACTCCGGCTACGTCTGCGGTAACACCGTGACCCCGTTCTACGACAGCCTCCTGGCCAAGCTGATCGTGTACGCGCAGACCCGGGACGAGGCGATCGAGCGGGCCCGCACCGCCGTGGCCGGGTTCGAGGTGGCCGGTCCGAAGTGCAACCTGCCCTTCTTCGCCGAGCTGCTCGACAACGCCGAGTTCCGCTCCGGCGACTACGACACCGGCGTCGTCGCCCGGATGAGGTGAAGTGGAGGCGAGGTGCCGCCACTGTGCGAAGTGGCTGGTCGCCGATGCGATGTGGCTTTCCGGGTTCTGGCGCGTTCGGAGAGTAGTCGGGTTGCTGTGATGTTCCTTATGCTGTGTGGCGGCGGGGGTGGCGGGATCCGGGTGGGCCGGACTGCCGTACGGCACCGCGTCCTGACTTGTCGGTCAGGCAGTTTCGGCCGGTCCGTTGAGCGTCGGCCCTCGCTCTGACCAGTGGCCCCCGCTATTGACATGTTGATCGTTCCGGGGAATCGTGGTTGCCGCACCTAGCCAGCCGCGTCGATATGCTCACTGTGCGTAGTTGGTGACAGGTGGGCCACGTTCGACCGGCGGGTATGCGACGACGCGCCGAACCTGCCAACGACCGGAGACGAGTCCACATTGACGACCGGCAGTGTAGCCACTGACCAGCAGCTCAGGTGCCCCTTCGGTGGCGGCACGGTGCCGCCGGTGGAACACGAGGGCGACGTCGCCACCGAGGCGATCGAGTTCCTCACCACCTACTACACCGAGCGTCGGCTCCCCGGGCTCCGCGAGCGGATCGACCAGGTGCTGGACGAGATCGCCCACACCGGGGCGTACTGGCAGACCGAGTCGGAGCTGACCTACGGCGCGAAACTCGCCTGGCGGCAGTCGACCCGGTGCATCGGCCGCGTCCGGTGGGCCGGCCTCAAGGTCCGCGACCGGCGTACCGTCACCCGGACCGCCGACATCGCCACCGAACTCGCCGAGCACCTCGTGGCCGGGGACAACGGCGGGCGGATCCAGTCCGTCATCACCGTGTTCGCCCCGGACCACCCGACCGCCGGCCCCCGGGCCCGGATCTGGAACGACCAGCTCGTCCGCTACTGTGGCTGGCAGTTCGACGACCAGGTGCTCGGGGACCCCGCGCAGGTGACCATGACCGCTGCCGCAGTGCGCCTCGGCTGGCGACCGCCCGCCGAGCCGAGCCGTTTCGACCTGCTGCCCTGGGTCATCGAGACCACCGACGAGGACCCGACCCTCGTCGACGTCCCCGGTCACCTCATCCGTGAGGTCGCCCTCAGCCACCCCGTCCACGCGTGGTTCGCCGATCTCGGGCTGCGGTGGCACGCCCTGCCGGTGATCAGCAACATGCGGCTGCGGATCGGCGGGATCGACTACAGCTGTGCCCCGTTCAACGGGCACTACCTCAGCGACGAGATCGGCACCCGCAACATGGGCGACGCCGACAGGTACGACCAACTGCGGGTGGTCGCCGCCGGACTGGACCTGGACACCAGCGACGAGTCCACGTTGTGGCGTGAGCACGCGGTCCTGGTGCTCAACCAGGCGGTCCTGCACAGCTTCCGCGCCGCCGACGTGCGGATCTCCGACCCGCACACCGAGTCCGAGCTGTTCATGCGCTTCTGCGAGGCCGAGAAGCGCGCCGGTCGCCCGGTGTACGGCGACTGGTCCTGGATCAACGGCAGCGTCGGCTGGGCCGCCCTCTACCCGGTGCACCACCGCTACTACGACACCAGGGTCCCGAACCCGAACTTCTGGCCCGGCACCCCGTCCACCCAGACGCTGGAGCCCAGCCTGCGGGACCGGCACCATCCGACCGGTCAGCGGGTGCACTGAGTCATGGACATCGCCGCACTGCGCCAGAGCTGGAGTCAGCTGGCGGTGGCCGGACCGGAGGCAGCCCGGTTCTTCTACGCCACCCTGTTCGTCATCGCCCCGGAGACCCGGGCCATGTTCCCGCCGAACATGCAGCACCAGGAGGACAAACTCCTGGCCTCGCTGGGACACATCATCACCTCCCTCGACGACGGTGAGGCGTTGACGGCGTTCGCCAGCCGGCTCGGGGCCGACCACCGGCGGTTCCACGGGGAGGACCGGCAGGGCCGGATGGTGCACCTGGCCGAGCGGCACTACATGTGGGTGGGGCAGGCGCTGCTCGGCACCCTTGAGCACTTTCTCGGTCCACGCTGGACCCCGGCCCTGAAGGCGGAGTGGTCGGCGGCGTACGAGGCGGTGGCCAAGATGATGCTCACCGGGGCCGCCGAGTCCGAGCGGTCCGCCCCGCCGTACTGGGAGGCGGAGGTGGTCAACCTGGAACGTCGGCGGGTGGACATCTGCGTCTTCACCGTCCGGCCGAACTACCTGTGCAACTACCTGCCGGGTCAGTCGCTCCCCGCCCAACTTCCGTCGCTTCGCACCTGGCGGTACCTGTCCCCGGCGAACGCCCCACGCGCCGACGGCACCCTGGAGTTCCACGTCCGGGCCACCGGCCGGTTCTCCACCCACCTGGTACGCCGGCTGGCCATCGGGGACACCCTGCTGCTCGGGCACCCGATGGGGACCGAACTGTCGTCGTACGACAGGGCTCCGCACCGCCCGCTGCTGATGATCGCCGGTGGGACCGGTGTCGCACCGCTGCGTGCCGTCCTGGAGGCGATCCAGCAGGGTTCCGGTCGACCGGTGACCCTCGTCGTGGGCGGGCGGACCCCGGACGACCTCTACGACCACCTGGCGTTGACCAAGCTGGCGGCGACCCCGCCCGCCGGGTTGCGGCCGGGCACCGGAGACGACCGGTGGCTGCGGTACGTCCCGACGGTGGAGAACAGCTGGGGGTGGGACGGCGAGGTCGGGCGGGCCGTCGACACCGCGCTGCGGCTGGGCTCCTGGAACAACGCCGACATCCTGGTCTGCGGCTCCCCGGCCATGACCCGGGCCACGGTGGGCACCCTGCACAGCAACGGGCTACGGGCCGATCAGGTGTTGACCGAGAGCTACGACCACACCGTCTACCCACCCGTCAAGGCGACCGCCGCGCCGGCGTCGCGTGACTTCAGCTGGACAGGATCCCGATGACTGACCAAGGCGCCCGCCACCTCGCCCCGCAGACCGCCGCCGACATGCCCGGCGAGGTGGCCCAACGCCTGCGGTTGGTGGCGAGCCGCCGGTCCCGGGGGACCCAGTGGTACGCCGTCGAGGATCTCGAAGAGGTGGTGCGCTTCGCCGACGAGCGGATCGGGCTGTTGCAGGGTGACCTCGACCGGAAGGGGCGGGAGATCACCACCCTGACCCGGCAGGTGGAGATGCTCCGGCACGGCACGCTGCCCAGCGTCGCACCCCAGGGGGCCGACCCGATGGCTGTCGAGTTGACCATGAGGGCGCAGGAGGAGGCGAACCGGACCATCGGTGACGCCAGCGACGAGGGCGCGGAGATCCTGGCCGAGGCCCGTCGTCAGGCCGACGACATCATCGCCGCCGCTCACCAGCAGGCCAACCGGCTGGCCCGGCTGCCCTCCCGGTCGGAGCCCGAACCCACCGTCCCGTCCACGCCGCCCACCCCCGACCTTCCCGCCGGGCAGGTCGCCGACCTGCAACGACAGCTGCGGGAGCTGCGGGAGCGGCACGCCGCAGTGCTCGCCGCCGCGAACAGCGCCCAGCAGCACCTGAGCCAGTGGCAGACCTACCTCACCGCCCAGGCCGAGCAGTTGCAGGCCAACGCGGTGACAGCGGCCACGGCCAGCGAACGACTCCAGGCCGCGATCAAGGAGTGAGCGGTGATCGCGGGCCAGGCGAGCCGACGGCTCCAGGCCGCGTCCAGACAGTGACGTGATCGCGGCCCCGGCGAGCCGACGGCTCCAGGCCGCGTCCAGGCAGTGACGCCCCGCCGACGGTGGCGGGGAGCCGTCGCCTCTGCTTCGCTGTAGACGACACCCAGGTGCGTGGCCGTCACGAGTGGCCGCGCCCGGTCGCAGCGAGGTGACACATGACCCACTTCCCAGACTCCGTGACGATCCGCGAGGTCGGTCCCCGCGACGGGCTCCAGAACGAGGATCCGATCCCGACCGAGGCCAAGGTACGGCTGCTCGACGCGCTCTCCGGCACCGGTGTCCGACGGATCGAGGCGGTCTCCTTCGTCCACCCGAAGGCGATTCCGCAGATGGCCGACGCCGACGAGGTGTGGCGGCGGGCCACCAGGGTCGACGGGGTGCGCTACTCGGCGTTGGTGCCCAACACCCGAGGTGCCCAGCGGGCCCTGGCCGCCGGGTTCACCGAGATCGAGGTGGTCGTCTCGGCCAGCGACACCCACAACCGGCGCAACGTCAACCGGGGCACCGACGAGTCGTTGGACGACATCGCCCAGCTGGTCGACCTGCTGCACGGGGCGGGCGCGACAGTCGAGGTGATCGTGGCGACCAGCTTCGGCTGCCCGTACGAGGGTGACGTGGATCCGAGGCGGGTGGCCGGCATCGTCGACCGGGTGGTCCGCGACGGTGCCGACCGGGTGGCGTTCGGCGACACCACCGGGATGGGGACTCCCCGCCGGGTTCGGGAGCTGCTGACCGAGGTACGCGACAGCAACGCCGACGTGCCGGTCCTGCTGCACTTCCACAACACCCGGGGTACCGCCCTGGCCAACCTGTTGACGGCGCTGGAGCTCGGGGTGACCGAGTTCGACGCCAGCGTCGGAGGGCTCGGCGGGTGCCCGTACGCCCCGGGGGCGAGCGGGAACCTGGCCACGGAGGAGGCGGTGCACATGCTCCACGACATGGGCATCGACACCGGAATCGACCTGTCCGCCCTGATCGAGGCCGCCGAGCTGGCCGAGCGGATCGTCGGCACCCCCCTCCCCTCCGCCATCCTCCGCGCCGGCCCCCGCACCGCCCCCGCCCCCCCGCCCCCCCCCGCCCCCCGGCCGCTCTCCCCGCCTCGAAG
>NZ_JBEPEQ010000047.1:0-42512 GCF_040300925.1 Micromonospora sp. NPDC000207 | reverse complement strand
GCCGGGCCGGGGTCTTCTCCCCCGGTTCGGGTCCCCGCACCGGAGCGGGCGGGCGCACCGCGATCGGGACGGTGGCCGTCCGGCCCCGGTCCGCCGCCGGGCCGGGGGTGGACGGCGCCTGACCCAGCAGGAGGGCCCGCTGGGTCACCGGCACCGGGAACGCCCCGGTCGTCGGGTCGGGAGCACCGTCGTCACCGGCGGCCACGGCGAACCGGGCCGGTGCGAGTTCCGCCCGGCGGCGGGTCTCGACGGGCATCCGGGCCAGCAGGGCACCGAGGACCGGCAGGACGTCGTGGCCGGGCGGTTCACCGGGTACGCCGACGAAGATCCGCACCCGGCCGAACATCCACCGGTGTGCCCGGACGACGTGCGCGCCGGTCTCCTGTCGTGGGGAACGCACCCACAGACCCGAGGCGGTCACCTCGGCCACCCACTGCTCGTTGAGCCGGAACACGTAGTCGTCAAGGGCGGAGTAGGTGTCGAGTCCGCGCACCGGTCCGGCCGGTCGGGCCGGGCCGGTCGGCGCGACGGTCAGGGCGGTCCCGAGGGGCTCCCAGACGGCACCCGAGTGGTCGATCACCAGGCTGGTCTCCCGCCCGTCGGGCGTCAGCGCAGGCAGACCGGTCCGGACCTGCACCGGCTGCCCGGCCTCCCGGGCCAGCACCGAGGCGGCGGCGACCATCGCGGTGGCCGACCCGTACGGGGCCAGCACCAGGTCCCGCCGGAGCCGTTCCGGGAGCCGGCGCAGCAGCGCGCTGAGGGCGTCCTCGGTCGGCTCCGGGTGACCCGGTCGACCGATCACCAGCACCGGCCGGTCGACGTCCATCGGGATGCCGTAGGCCGGGTCGTCGAGGTCCGGCATCGACGCGCCGGGGCGGGCCGGGAAGGCCCAGATCCCGGCCGGTACGGGAACCAGGACCATCTCGTCGGCCCCGGACCGACCGGCGGCGCAGAGCCCGTCCAGGTCGCTCTCCCAGGCCGGCTGCGGTGAGCGGCGCCCGACCTCGGCCGTCTCGCCGTCGGGGGTGTGGCGCAGCCAGCCGTCCACGGCGAACATCGAGCCGCCGGGGATCAGCATCAGATCCGCGCGGGGGGCGTCGAGGGTCGCCGTCAGCTCCCGGGCGAGCCGACCGGTCAGGTCCCGTCCGGCCGCGTGGGGCACGGCGACGCGGGCCCGGCTGCCCGGCGGCACCGCGATGGGCAGGACCGTCTCCACGACCGACCAGTCGTCGCGGGCGTCGATGGGGCTCAGGACCGTCACGAGCTGTGGCTCGACCGGCAGGGTCGCCGCCATCTCGGCGACGGCACCGCTCGGGTCGTCGCCGACGACGGCGATGTGGTCGCCCAGCCAGTTCAGCGCGGAGCCGAGCCGACGGAACCGACCGGTGTCGGCTTGCCAGCCCGGGGTCGTGCCTGCCCCCGGTCCTACCGGCTCGCCCGCCGGGGCATTGTCGTTGCGGGCCCGGCGTCGGTGCTCACGAGTCATACCCCGTACAACGGTCACGATCCGAGCCGCGTTCACCGTTCGGTCGCCCAAGAATGATCATTTTCACGGGGTCCGAAATCACGCGATCGACCGGTCACCGTGGGTGCTGCGGCGGGCCTGGCCTAAGCTTCCCGCCGTGGCGAAGTACTACGATGTACACCCGGACAATCCGCAGGCCCGGACCATCGGTCAGGTCGCCGACCTGATCCGGCGCGACGGGCTGGTCGTCTACCCGACCGACTCGTGCTTCGCGCTCGGCTGCCGGCCTGGCAACAAGGACGGCCTGGACCGGATCCGGGAGATCCGCCACCTCGACAGCAGCCACCACTTCACCCTCGTCTGCCGTGACTTCGCCCAGCTCGGGCAGTTCGTCCACCTGGGCAACGCGGTGTTCCGTGCGGTGAAGGCGGCCACCCCCGGCAGCTACACCTTCATCCTCCCCGCCACCAGAGAGGTGCCGCGCCGACTGCTGCACCCCAAGAAGAAGACCGTCGGGGTCCGCATCCCGGCGCACCCGGTGGTGCAGGCGCTCCTGGACGAACTTGGCGAACCGCTGCTGTCGAGCACCCTGCTCCTGCCCGGCGACGAGGAGCCGATGACGCAGGGGTGGGAGATCAAGGAACGCCTCGACCACGCGGTGGACGCGGTGGTCGACGCCGGGGACTGCGGCACCGAACCGACCACCGTGGTGGACTTCTCCGACGACGAGCCGCAGGTCCTGCGGGTCGGTGCCGGCGACCCGGAGCGCTTCGCCTGACGTCGACGGCCCGCGGCGGCGTGCCGGAGCGCTTCACCTGACGTCAACGGCCCGCGGCGGCGTGCCGGACCAGACGGCGGGCCTCCCCGGCCGGTGTCCCGGTGGCCCGGAGCAGGTCGTTGGCGATGGTGCGCAGCTGGGACACCACGATGGTGCCGGAGAAGCCGATCTCCTGTCGGCACGCCGCCCCGGCCTCCCGTACCGCCCGCAGCACCCGCTCGCGGGCCCCCACCGGCTCCTGTCCGGCGAGGAACTCCCGGTGCAGCAGCCGGACGGCCTCCCCGAAGTGCTCGACCGCCGCCGGCAGGTCGGGCGGCACCGGTTCGTCGTCGCGCAGGGTGGTCTGGATCCGGCGGACCAGGGTCCGACTGTTGCGGAACGCCCGGTCCATGTGACCCACCCCCTCCCGGTACGCGGCCAGGGTCCGGCGGCGACGCCAGCGCACCGGCGACAGGCGTACCACCTCCTCGGCGGCGTTCACCACCTCGGCGAGCCGACGCAGTTCCGGTTCGCTGGCCCGCATCCGCGTCAACACCTGCTCGACCATCGTCGCGTCGGCGCGGGCCAGGGCCTCGGCCGAGGCGGTCATCTCCCGGGCGAACAGGTCGAGCGCGTGGTCGGCGACCCGGCGTACCGTCCGCAACGGGTTCAGGGGGACGAGGACCAGCACCACGAAGAGTCCGATCCCCCCGCCGACCAGGGCGTTCATCGTCCGGGGAAGTTCCGGGCCGGGCGCGGCCGGGGTGAGCGTGGCGATCAGCACGGCGGTACCGCCGGCCTGGGTGGTCAACGCCCCGGTGCCCCGGACCAGGGTGGCCAGCGCGATGGCGGCGAAGACGATCACCCCGAGCTGCCACGGCCCGGTGCCCACGAGGAAGACCAGCAGGTCCCCCACGGCGATGCCGAGCACCACGCCGACGACCAGCTCCACGGTCCGGCGGGTCCGGTTGCCCAGGGCGGCGGCGATGACACCGACGGCGGCGGCCGGGGCGAACGTCGGCTCCGGGTTGCCCAACACCTGAGCGGCGATCACCCAGGCCAGGGTGGCGGCGGCACCGGCCTGGACGGCGACGATGAGGTACGTCTGCAACCGCCGGTAGCCGTCCCGGCCGACGGACCGGACCCGGTCGCCCAGCCGGTTCGTCGCCGTCACCGTCTCCGCCCTGGTCGCCATGGGCGGGGATACCCGCCGGGCAGGCCGGGGAACCCGGCACTCGCACTGCTGCGCCGACGGGCTCAGACGGGATGGGCCATGGCGGTGGCCAGCGCCACCGTCCCGGGCAGCCTGGTGTCCTGCCGCAGGAACTGCACCACCAGGGGCACCGACGAGCGCAGGACACAACCGTACGGCCGGTCGAGCCGGACCGCCTCCGGGTCGATCAGGTCGTTGATCCGTACGTGTCGGATCCGGCGGGCACCCACCCGGATCCGGTACGGGCCGACCGGCTCGGCGTCCTCGTAGTAGATCTCCAGGCTCACCTCGGCCTCGGCGTCGGCCGCGTTGAGCAGGCAGACCTGGTCGAAGCCGGTGAACTGGGGTTCGGGTCCGTTGCTGGGGAACGGGAGGTGACCGCCGGGCACCACCCAGGTCCGCGCGCCGAGATCGGCCATCACGCCTCCTCCAGCAGGGTGGCCAGGTCGGGGCTGAGGAACACCCCGTCCGGGTCGAGCCGCCGACGCAGTCGCTGGAAGTCGTCCCACCGGGGATAGAGCGGACGCAGCTCCCGGGCGGTCAGCCAGTGCTTCTTGCCCCAGTGCGGTCGGCCGCCGTACTGCCTGAAGACCGCCTCCATGTCCCGGAAGTAGTCCTCGTGCGGCAGGTCGACGTTCTGCAGGCAGGCGATCGTCATGGTGGCCCGGCCGTAGGCGTTGCTCAGCCAGATGTCGTCGGCGGCGATCGTCCGGACCAGGACCCGCCAGCCGACCACCCGCCGGTGCCGTTGCATGATCCGTCGACGGACCTCGGCGAAGCAGGCCGCGAAGGCCTCGGCGGGCAGCATGTACTCGATCTCCTCGAACCGCAGGTCCCGGCTGCGGGGGATGGTGTGGTGGGTCGGTCCCACCTCGACGTCGCGCAGCCGGTCGTCGGCCTGGGTCTGCGTCAGGTACCAGCCCCGCCGGTCCGTCCCCTCCTCGTCGGCCCGGTTCATGGTCCGGACCTGCGTCTGGTCGCTGCGCGGATACCAGTAGAAGTCCATGTTCCGGTTGGTGTGCTGAAGTTCGGCCAGGTGGTCGAGGGTCCAGGACAGCGGCGCACACCAGGCCCGACGACGCAGCTCGTACCGGGGTTGGACGTCCAGGGTGACCTGGGTGATCACGCCCAACGCGCCGAGCGAGAGCCGGACCGCCGGCAGCAGGTCGGGGTTGTCGTCGCGCCCGATGTCCAACGTCTGCCCGGTGCCGGTGACCAGCCGCAGGCCGACCAGTTGGGTGGCGAGGTTACCGAACCGGACACCCGTGCCGTGGGTTCCCGTGGCGGTCGCCCCGGCGATCGACTGGTAGTCGACGTCGCCGAGGTTGTCCATCGCCAGGCCCGCGTCGTAGAGCCCCTCCCCCAGCGCCTTCAACTTCGTACCGGCCCAGGCGGTGGCGAGGTCCCCGTCGTCGGAGATCACCCCGGCCATCCGGTCCAGGTTGAGCAGGATCCCGTCGGTACGCACCAGCGGGCTCGACGAGTGTCCCGACCCGACCGGCCGGATGGTCCGGCCCGTCTCCCGGGCCCGTGACACCAGCGCCCGGACCTCGTCCTCGTCGGCCGCCTCGACGTACTCGGCCGGGGTGAACGACAGGCTGCGGGACCAGTTCACGAACGGTCGGGTCACCTCGTGTCCTTCCTCGCCCGGCGCTGCGGCGGTCTACCCCGGCAGGCCCCCGGTATGCGCCCGGGAGGTCGTCGTCACCACCGCACCGGGTGTCCACCCGGTTTCCGGCTTCCCCGGGCGGGGAAGGGTGGTAACGCCCCGGACCGCCGTTGACCTGGGCGGACAGGGGATCCGACGAGCAGGGGAGTTCATGCCGAACCACGACGTTGCCCCGCCCGCCCCGGTGACCGCGCCCGAGGCCGGCTTCCCACCCATCGACTCGTACGCCTTCCTCTCCGACACCCACACCGCCGCCCTCGTCGCACCGGACGGCGCCGTCGAGTGGTTCTGCGTACCCCGCTTCGACGGAGACGCGGTCTTCGCCCGGCTGCTCGACCGTGACGTCGGCGGGTTCTTCTCGCTGACGGTGACCGGGTCGCCGCCGCCGCAGCGCCGGTACCTGCCCGACACCCTCGTCCTGGAGAGCCGCTACCCCGGACCGGACGGGACCGCCCTGGTCCGGGACTTCCTCGCCGTCTCCCCCGGTGACCCGGAACAGCCGATCCACGCCGGGAAGGTCCTCGTCCGGCAGGTCCGGGTGGAGCGGGGTTCGGTACGGCTGGCCGCCCGACTCACCCCCCGCCCCGCCTACGGGGCCCGGTCGACCGGGTGGCGGCAGGCCGACGGACGCTGGTACGCCACCGACGCGCCGCTGTGGCTCACCGGGGACGTCCCGTTCGACGTCGACGGCGGATCGTTGCACGCCGAGATCGAGCTCACCGAGGGGCGGACCGCCACGTTCCTGCTCGGCTACCGCGACGAACCGGCGGAGGCCGCGCAGACCGGGGCCGACCCGACGGTCGAGGACACGCAACGGATGTTCGACCAGACCTGCGCGACCTGGCGGGAGTGGTCCGACCGCAGCGACTACACCGGGTTCGCCGCCGAGGCGGTCCGGCGCAGCGCCCTGGTGCTGCGGGGGTTGTCCTTCGACGAGACCGGGGCGTTGATCGCCGCGCCCACCACCTCCCTGCCGGAGGAGATCGGTGGGGTCCGCAACTGGGACTACCGCTACACCTGGCACCGGGACTCGGCGCTGCTGCTGCTGTCGCTGTTCCGGCTCGGCCACGCCGAGGAGGGCCGCCGCTACCTCCGTTTCCTGCTTGAGATCTGCTCCGGTGAGCAGGAGCTGCTCGCCCCGCTGATCGGCATCGACGGGACCACCGACGAGGAGACGGAGCTGGAGCACCTCGGCGGGTACGCCGGATCCCGACCCGTACGCGTCGGCAACGGGGCCGCCGGGCAGATCCAGTTCGACACGTACGGGCACATCCTGGACGCGGCCCTGGCCTACCACCAGCTCACCGGGGAGCTGACCGGCGACCAGTGGCGGTTGCTGCGACGGCACGTGGAGATCCTGGCCGCGCGGTGGCAGGAGCCCGACCACGGGATCTGGGAGATCCGGGGCCCGGTCCGGCACCACGTCAACTCGAAGGTGATGAGCTGGGTGTGCCTGGACCGGGGCATCCGCCTC
Source organism: Micromonospora sp. NPDC000207 (assembly GCF_040300925.1). Taxonomy (NCBI): domain Bacteria; kingdom Bacillati; phylum Actinomycetota; class Actinomycetes; order Micromonosporales; family Micromonosporaceae; genus Micromonospora; species Micromonospora sp. NPDC000207. The sequence goes on along the minus strand of NZ_JBEPEQ010000047.1, from coordinate 35,934 downwards.
GCCGAACTCCTCGGCGACGACACCGCCCCGGTGCAGCAGTGGCGCGAGGCCCGCGACGAGCTGCACGCCGAGGTCCTCGACCGCGGCTACGACCGGGAGGTGGGCGGATTCGTCATCGCCTACGACCTGCCCGAGCCGGACGCCTCACTGCTGCGGATGCCGCTCGTCGGGTTCCTGCCCGCCGACGACCCCCGGATGCTGTCCACCATCGAGTTCATCCAGCGGGAGCTGGCCGTCGCCCCGGCCCTGATCCGTCGCTACACCGCCGACGACGGACTGCCCGGTGAGGAGGGGGCGTTCCTGCTCTGCTCCTTCGAGTTGGTCTCCGCGCTCGCCCTGGCCGGTCGGCGGGAGGAGGCCGGCAAGCTCTTCGACCAGCTCACCGAGCTCTCCGGACCGCTCGGCCTGTACTCCGAGGAGATGGCCCCGGACGGGACGGCGCTGGGCAACTACCCGCAGGCCTTCACCCACCTGGCCCTGATCGAGGCCGCCCTGAACCTGGACGTGGCTGGTGACCGGGACGCCCTGCACGACTGGGCCGAACGCTCGGAGGCACCCCCGCAGTGAACCGGGCCGGTGCCGCGACCCCACCCCGGACGGGGTCGGTCGCGGCACCGGACGGTCGGTTAGAATTTCCGCCGGCGCAGACCTGCGCGACGAGCACGGGACCGAGGGAGAGCACGATGGTGCCGGGGGACGACGACATCTCGGGGTGATCCGCCCCGCCGCCCGGCCCGTGCCGGGGCGGCCTGTCTCGTCATGAGTCCGCCACCCGACCGGGGCACCGGTCCGTGCCCCGGATCCCGTCCGGAAAGCGTCTCGCCGATGTCCGAGAACTGCATCGTCTGTACGAACCTGTCCTTCTCCTGGCCGGACGGCACCTCGGTGCTCACCGACCTGTCCTTCACGGTGCCCGCCGGGCGTACCGGTCTGGTCGCGCCGAACGGGGCCGGCAAGACCACACTGCTCCGGCTGATCGCCGGTGAACTCACACCGACCGCCGGTGCGGTGACGGTCGACGGGGTGCTCGCCTACCTGCCCCAGAACCTGCCGCTCACCGGTGACCTGACCGTCGCCCGGGTGCTCGGGATCGACGCGACCCTCACCGCCCTGCGGGCCATCGAGGCCGGTGACCCGGCCGAGGAACACTTCACCGCCGTCGGCGACGACTGGAACGTCGAGGAGCGCAGCCGCGCCGAACTCGACCGGCTCGGCCTGGGCGACGTCACGCTGGACCGCCGCCTGCACACCCTCAGCGGCGGGCAGGTCGTCTCCCTCGGGCTGGCCGCGCAGTTCCTCGCCCGGCCCGACGTGCTGCTGCTCGACGAGCCCACGAACAACCTCGACGCCGACGCCCGGCAGCGCCTGCACGCGGTGCTGGCGGAGTGGCCCGGCTGCCTGCTCCTGGTCAGCCACGACCGGGAGCTGTTGGACCGGATGGACCGGATCGCCGAACTCGACAGGGGTGGGGTCCGCCTCTTCGGCGGGAACTTCACCGCCTACCAGGAGGCCACCCACCTGGCCCAGGAGGCGGCGCTGCGGTCGGTGCGCAGCGCCGAGCAGGAGGTCCGGCGGGAGAAGCGGGAGATGCAGCAGGCCCGGGAACGGGCCGACCGGCGGGCGGGCAACGCCGCCCGCAACCTCGGCGACGCCGGGCTGGCCCGGATCGTCGCCGGTGGCCTCAAGCGCAGAGCCCAGGAGTCGGCCGGGCGGGCCCAGCAGGCACACGCCGACCGGGTCGGGGACGCCCGGTCCCGCCTGGACGAGGCGAGCCGGGCGCTGCGTGAGGACCAGACGTTGAGCCTGGAGCTGCCGGACACCCTGGTCCCCGCCGGGCGGACAGTGGTGACCGCCGAACGGGTGCAGGTCCACCACGGCGACCGGGCGGTCTTCGCCACCGGCGGCGTCGACCTCGACGTACGGGGGCCGGAGCGGATCGCCCTCGTCGGCCCCAACGGGGCGGGCAAGTCCACCCTCCTGCGCCTGTTGCACGGGGACCTCACCCCCGACGAGGGGCGGGTAGGCCGGGCCGACGGGCGGGTGGCGTACCTGTCGCAGCGGCTGGACCTGCTCGCCCCGGAGCGGACCGTCGCCGAGAACCTGGCCGGGTACGCCCCGGACCGGCCCCAGTCCGAACGGTTGACCCTGCTGGCCCGGTTCCTGTTCCGGGGTGCCCGTGCCCACCTGCCGGTCGACGCCCTCTCCGGCGGTGAGCTGCTGCGCGCCACCCTCGCCTGTGTCCTGTACGCCCAACCGGCCCCGCACCTGCTGCTGCTCGACGAGCCGACGAACAACCTCGACCTGACCAGCGTGGGCCAACTGGTCGGCGCGCTCGACGCGTACCGGGGGGCGTTCGTGGTGGTCAGCCACGACCAGCGGTTCCTCGCCGACATCGGGGTCCGGCGGTGGCTCCGGCTCGACGACGCCGGGCTCCGGGAGATCCCGCCACCCGGACGGGACTGACCCGCGCCGTCCGCCCCCGTCGACCGGCCCACCCGGGCGGCGGGTGGTGGGCGGTCGCCGACCCGACACCGACCAGGCGATCATGGCCGTTACCATCCTGGCGTGCCGACAGCGACCGGGCCGGACGGCCGGCGGAACCTGCTCGACGTCCTCCTCGACGCCGCCGACCGAAACCCCGACCAGGTGATCGTCCACGTCCGGGAGGACGGCACCGAACGTACCGTCGGTTTCCGGGAGCTGCGCGACGAGTCGTTGCGGGTGGCCGGTGGGCTCCGGGCGGCCGGGACCGCCCCGGGGACCCCGGCGCTGATCCTCGCCGACGCCGGGGACGACTTCCAGCCGCTGTTCTGGGGTGCCCTCGCCGCCGGGCTGGTCCCGGTTCCGATGCCGCCCGAGCCGCACCGGGTCCGGGCGGTCCGGGACCTCCTGACCGACGCGGTGGTGCTGACCGACGACGCCACCACCGCCGCCGAGGGGGTTCCCGGCCCGGTGCTGCGCCTGTCCGCGCTGCGGACCGGCACTCCCCTGGACGACCTGCCCGACCCCGCCCCCGACGAGGTGGCGTTCCTCCAGTTCTCCTCGGGAAGCACCGGAACCCCCCGAGGGGTGGAGCTGACCCACGCCAACGTCCTGGCCAACCTGGAGCAGGCCCGGCTGGCCAGCGGGTGCGGCCCGGACGACGTGATCGTCACCTGGATGCCGTTCTTCCACGACATGGGGCTGATCGGCACCCACCTCACCCCGCTCGCCGTCGGGTTCAAACAGGTCCGCGTCCCCCCGCTGGCCTTCGCCAAGCGTCCCGCCCTGTGGTTCACCACCGCCGACAGGCACCGGGCGACGATGCTGTCGGCGGCGAACTTCGCCCTGGCCCTGGCGGTACGACGGGTGCCGTCGGCGACCCTGGCCGGGCTCGACCTGAGCACTGTGCGGTGTGCCGTCGTCGGGGCCGAACCGATCTCACCGGCGGTGTGGCGGTCGTTCGTGGCGCACACCCGACCGGCGGGGCTCGACCCGGCCGCCCTGCGCCCGGTCTACGGGTTGGCCGAGGCGACCCTCGCGGTGACCTTCCCCCCGCCGGGTGAGGTGGCAGTCCCACTGGTCCTGGACCGGGACGCCCTCAGCCGGGGACGGGCCGAACCGACCGATCCCGGGCCGCACGCCGTCGAGCTGATGGACGTGGGTCACCCGGTGCCCGGCTGCACCGTCCGGATCGTCGACGACAACGGGCGGCCGGTGGGCGAGCACCGGGTGGGCCAGATCGAGGTACGCGGCCCGAACGTGGCCCGGGGCTACCACCTGGCACCCCAGGCCACCCGGGACACCTTCTCCGACGGCTGGCTGCGCACCGGCGACCTGGGTTTCCTGCGCGACGGGCGGCTCTGCGTCACCGGGCGGGCCAAGGACGTCGTCTTCGTCAACGGCCGGACCTTCCACGCCTCCGACCTGGAGCGGGTGGCCGCCGCCACCCCCGGGCTGCCGGGTGAGGTGACGGTGGTGGTCGGCTGCACCGACCCGGACACCGGTGGGGAACGGATCGTGGTGTTCGTCCCGTGGGCCCGACCACCGGCCGGGGCGGTCGCCGCCCTCGACGCGGTCCGGGCCCGGGTCGCGGAGGCCTCCGGACACGACGAGGTAATGGTGTTGCCGCTGCCCCCGGGGGCCTTCGCCCGGACGACCAGCGGAAAGCTGCGGCGGCGGCGGATGCGCGACAGGTACCTGGCCGGGGATTTCGCCGACCGGGAACGGCTGTGGTGCCCACCCCGGACCGTCCCCCCTGTCGAAGCCGACGACACCCGACCGTCCGTCGGCGACCCCACCCGGATGCCCCGCCGGGAACTTGAGGACGTCATCAGGGGGGTGTGGGCCCGGGTCCTGGGACGGCCCGCCGCCGCCATCGGCCCGGACGACAGGTTCCTGGCCATCGGCGGGTCGTCGCTGAAGGCGATGGAGGTGCTCGCCGGGTTGGAGGACGCCCTGGGCGCCGCAGTCGACCCCGCGGACCTACGGGACTGCCCCACCGTCCCGGCTCTTGCCGACCGGCTCGCCGCCGGGACGGCCACCCACCCCACCCGGTCGGTGCCGGTCGTCGCCGGTGACCCCCGGGACACCACCGTGGCGGTGATCGGGATGGCCTGCCGGTTCCCCGGTGCCGACACCCCGGAGGAGTTCTGGCGGCACCTGGTCGACGGCGTCGACGACGTCGGTCCGGTGCCCCGCCATCGGTGGACCCCGCAGGGGGACGTCAGCCGGTGGGGGTCCTTCCTCGACGACCCGATGCTCTTCGACGCCGGGTTCTTCGGTCTCACCGACACCGAGGCCCGCCTCACCGACCCGCACGCCCGACTGTTCCTGGAGGTCGGGTACGAGGCCCTGGAACGCGCCGGGTACGCCGGTCCCCGCCGCCACGGCCGTCGCGTCGGCGTCTTCGCCGCCGTCGGCGAGAGCGCGTACCCGGAGCTCCTGGCCGGGCAGGGACCGGTCACCGGGGCGGGCGCGTTGACGGGGAACCTCCGCAACCTCGTACCGGCCCGGTTGGCACAGGCCCTGGACCTGACCGGACCGGCGGTGGCGGTGGACACCGCCTGCTCCTCCGCTCTGGTCGCCCTGCACCTGGCCGCCCGGAGCCTGGCCGACGGCGAGTGCGACGTCGCTGTGGTCGGCGGGATCAACCTCAACCTCACCGAGACCGGGTACCGGCTCCTCGACGCCGCCGAGGCGCTCTCCCCCACCGGGCGGTGCCGGGCCTTCGACGCCGCCGCCGACGGGTTCGTCCCCGGTGAGGGCGGTGCCGCCCTGGTGCTGCGCCGGACCGCCGACGCACGGGCCGCCGGGGACCCGGTACTGGCCCTGGTGGCAGGCACCGCCGTGGGCAACGACGGCCGGTCGCTGAGCCTGCTCGCACCGAACCCGAACCGGCAGTGGGAGGTGATCGCGCGGGCGTACCGGGACGCCGGGGCGGACCCGGCGTCGGTCTCCTACGTGGAGGCCCACGGCACCGGCACCGGCATCGGCGACCCGGTCGAGGTCCGGTCACTGGCGGCGGCGTTCCCCCCACCCGCCGACGGGGTACCGCGCCGGTTGGGGTCGGTCAAGACCAACCTGGGGCACCTGCTCAACGCGGCCGGGATGCCCGCCCTGGTGAAGGTGGTCCTCGCGCTCCGACACCGGCACCTGCCCCCGTCGCTGCACCACACCCGGCCCTCGTCCCGGTTCGACCTCGACGCTGCCGGTTTCACAGTGGTCACCGAGGCCCACCCGTGGACCGCACCCGGTCCGCTGGTCGCCGGGGTGAACGGGTTCGGGTTCGGCGGCACCAACGCCCACGCCGTCCTCCGGGAGGCACCGGCCGCCCCACCGGTCCCCGACGCCGGTGGGGCGGGATGCCACCTGGCCACCGTCAGCGCCCACTCGGCGTCCGCGCTGCGACGGGCGGCCCGGGACCTCGCCGGGCACCTGCGCGCCCACCCCGACCTCACCGAGGCCGACGTCTGCGCCAGCGCCGGTACGGCCCGCGACGACGGCCCGTACCGGCTGTCGGTGGTCGCCGCCGGGGACCTGGCCGACCGGTTGGACGACGCCGCGTCGACAGTCGTCGGTACGGCGGTCGGCCGCCGACCCCGGATCGTGCTGCTCTTCCCCGACGACGGCACCGCGGTCCCGGCGACCCTCGTCCGGGACCTGCACGACAGCCAGCCCGTCTTCCGGGATCTCCTGGTCGCCGCCGACGCTGCCGCCGGTCCGGTGGCGGGGCACCCGCTGCTCTCCTGGTGCCTGGGGACCACACCGTCCGGGGCGGACCCCGACCGGCGGGTGGCCGGGGCGGTCGCTGTCGCTGTCGGACTCGCCCTGGCCGGTCAGCTCGCCGCCTGGGGGGTCCGGCCCGACGCGGTCCTCGGGTACGGCCCCGGGGCGCTGGCCGCCGCCGCCACGGGTGGGGACCTGACCCCCGCCGAGGCGGTCCGGCACGCGGTGGCCCGGTCCGGCGAGGCACCGGACGAGGCGGGGTTCCGGTCGGCGCTGCACCGGCACCTCACCGACGGGCACGACACCCTGGTGCCACTCTGGACGGTGGACCGCCTCGGCGACCTGCTGGACGAGTCGGTGGCCCCCGCCGACCCGGTACGGGTGGTGACGGTGCTCGCCCCGGCAGGGTCGGACACCGGCTCTGGGGGGTCGGACACCGGCTCGAACGGTCACCCCGGCACCCGCCTGCTGTTGGCGGCGCTCGGGCGGCTCTGGGTGGCGGGATGCCCCCTGGACCGGGTCGCCCTGCACGGCCCCCGGCGGCGGGTCCCCGTCCCCACGTACCCGTTCCAGCGTCGGTCGTACGGGCCACCCGGGACCGCCGTACCCCTGCACGTGGTGGTGTGGGAGGACGCCCCGGAGAGCACCGGGGACCTGCCGACCCGGGTCCGGCTGAGGGGCCCCGGGGTCAGCGGTGCGGTCGCCACCGGGCTCGCCGACGCCCTCACCGCCCACGGCGTCGAGGTGCAGGTCGTCCCGACGGGGTCGGGACCTGTCGACGACGCCGAGCCCCCGCAGGTGACGGTCCTGCTCGCCGGGGCGTCGGTGGACCCGCCGGACCTGGCCGGTTTCGACGCCGCCGTGGCCGCCCAGGTGGACGCCTTCCGTGACCTGCTCGACGCCCCACCCGGTCGGGTCCTGGTGGTCACCGAGGACGTGCAGGTCACCGGGGCGACGGACCGGCCCCGACCGATCCAGGCGGTGCTGACCGGGTTGACCGCCGCCCTGGGCGACGAACGTCCCGGCCTGCTCACCCGGACCGTCGACCTGGCCGGCGGGGACGACGTGGCGGTCCGGGTCCGGTCCCTGTGCCGGGAACTGTCGGATCTCACTGTCGACGGGGTCGAGGCCACCACCGGCCCGGCCGCCGGGATCGGGGTGGCCTGGCGGGCCGGCCGTCGAGTGGTCCGGCACCTGGTCCCGGCCCCCGACGACAGCGACAACGACAACGACGGCGACGGCGCACCCGCCGCCGGGGCGGGGGTCCACGTGATCGTCGGAGGCGGGGGCGGAATCGGGGCGGAGCTGGCCCGTACCCTCGCCGGTCGGGGCGCGCCCACAGTGGTCCTCGTCGGACGGTCGAACCGGGCACCGGAGGGCCTGTTGGCCGAGCTGGCGGCGTCGGGGGCGACGGCGTCGTACCACACATGTGACGTGACGGTCCCGGACGACGTCGACCGGCTCCTGCGTGCCCTACCCCGGGTGGACATCGTCTACCAGGCCGCCGGGGTCGTCCGGCTCGGCACCCTGGCCGGCAAGTCCACCAGGGACGTCCTCGCCGTCCTGGCCCCGAAGGTCCGGGGCAGCCACCTGCTGGCCGAGGCGATGCACCGGTACGGACACCAGCGGGCGGCACTGGTCGGGTTCTCCTCGGTCAGCGCGGTCCTGCCCGGCCTGGCCGGTGCGATGGGCGACTACGCGGCGGCCAACGCCTTCCTCGACGCCTTCGCCGCCGCGCACCGGGCCGCCGGTCGGCCCTTCCAGGCGGTCGGGTTCGCGGCGGTCGGCGGTACGGGGATGGCGGCGCGGGCCGGTGTCGGGACGGCCGTCGGGTCGACAGGTCCCGCCCCGATGGACGTCCACGCGGCGGTGCGGGCCCTGGACGCGGCCCGCCGGGTCGACGCCGCCCACCTGGTCGTCGCGGACCTCCACCCCGGACCGCCCCCGCCCCGGACCGCCTCGAAAGGCGGCGGGACCTTCCGAACGGGACCGGCCGGAGTGCCCCAGACCCCGAGCCCGACCCCGGCCCCGACCCCGGCTTCGACCTCGACCTCGACCCCGACCCCGGCTTCGACCTCGACCCCGACCTCGGCTTCGGCTTCGGCTTCGACCTCGGCGGACATCGTCGCCGGGGCGACCGGGGCGGTCCCGGACGTCGGGGAGCTGGCGGATTTGCTGCGCCGACTCCTCGCCGAACCGCTGCACCGCAGGCCCGACCAGATCGCCGACGACGTCTCGTTCCTCGCCCTCGGACTGGACTCCCTGGCCGCCGTCGACCTGGTCAAACGGCTTGAGGACGAGCTCGGTCGGGACCTGCCGGTCACCCTCTTCTTCGAGTACACCACAGTCGCCGGACTGGCCGCCCACCTCGCGGCCGACCCCGGCACCGGGAGACCGACACCCGCCTCGACCGGGTCACCGGCGGTAGCGGAACCCGTGCCCGTGTCGGCCGGTGCGCCGTTCCCGTTGACCACCGTCCAGCGGGCGTTCCACGTCAACGAGCGGCTGCACCCGGACGTCGCCAGCTACGCCTTCGTCAGGCAGACTGTCACCGGGCCCCTCGACCCGGAGCTGCTCGGTCGGGCCCTGGCCCGGCTCGCCGTCGACCATCCCATGCTCCGGGTCCGGTTCGTCCCCGACCCGTCCACCGGGACGCCCTGTCAGGTGGTGACGCCCCCACCGGCCGACCCGGCGGCCCCACCGGACTGGTTCCGGGTCCACCCCCGCACCGGCCCGCCGGTCGCCATCGAGGAACAGCTCTGCAACACCCCGATCGACCCGACCCGGGAACCACCGCTGCGGGCGGTCCTCGTCCCCGACGGCCCGAACCGGTCCCACCTGCTGCTGGTCCTGCACCACGCCGCCGGGGACGGGTTCAGCCTCAACCTGCTCGGTGAGGACCTGTGGGCCGGATACACCGCCCTGACCCGGGGCCGCCACCGGCCGTCACCGCCGTCCACCCCGGACTTCGGCGAGTACGCCCACCGCGTCCCGCCCCCCACCGAGGAGGACCTGGCGTACTGGCGGGACATCCTCACCGGCCCGGGGTGGACACTGCGGCTGCCGTACGACGGGGACCCGGGGGCGCTGCCCGCACCGCCGTACGCGTCGCACCTCGATGAGCTGGACGCGGACCTGGTGGCACGGTTGCGGGACCGGGCCGCCGACGCCGGGGTCTCCCTGTTCCACCTGCTCCTCGCCGGCTACGTCCGGTGCCTGGCTCGATGGAGCGGACAGCGGACGGTGCCGGTGAACGTGGCGCGGGCCGGTCGGGACGCCCGACTGCCCGGGATCGAACGGATCGTCGGCCCCTTCGCCGACACCCTTCCCCTCCTGGTCGACGTGGACCCGGCGGAGCCGGCCGGACACCTCGCCGACCGGATCCGCGAGTCGTGGTCAGCCGCGCAGCGCCGGGGCACGGTGTCCAGCCTCGACCTGGCCCGGCTGCTCGGCCATGGCGGCGGGAACGGCCCCCGTACCCCGAGTCCCGCCGGGTTCAGCTTCGCCAGGTTCCCGGTCACCACCGACCCCGACTGCCCGGTCACCGTCGTCCCGACGGCGGCCGGTTCGGCGTCGGCCGCCACCCGGCTCAGCCTCCTGTGCTGGGAGTCCGGGTCGACCCTGGGGCTGTCCTGGAACTTCCCGGTCCGGCTGTTCCGCAGGGAGACGGTGGCCCGCCTCGCCGCCGACCACCACCGGGTCCTCGTCGACCTGGCCACCGACGGCCCGGTGGCGAACCTCCCCCAACCCCGCCCGGTCGAGCACGCCGGGACGTCCGGGGAGTCCGACGGCGGGGACGTCACGGCCCGGATCCGTACCGTCTGTCGACGCACCCCGGACGCGGTGGCGGTGGACCACGACGGGGCGACGCTGACCTACCGGGACCTCGACGCCGCCGCCGACCGGGTGGCCGCGCACCTCACCACCACCCACGGGGTACGTCCCCGAGACCCTGTCGGCCTGCTGACCGCCCCCGGACCGGCGACTGTGGTCGGGGTGGTCGGGATCCTGCGTGCCGGGGCGGCCTGGGTGCCGTTGGACGCCGGACACCCCCCGGCCCGCCTCGACGACCACCTGCTCCGGGCCGGTGCCCGGGTGGTGCTGCACGACGACGAGTCCGCCCCCGTCGCGGCCCGCCTCGACACGGCGACCCGTCCGGTCCGGTTCGACGGGGAGACCGGTCCGGCCGGGTTCGACGGGGACGACGACAGCGCCCCGGTCGGGGTGGTGGTGTCCCCGCCCGCCCCGGAGGAGACCGCGTACGTGATCTTCACGTCCGGTTCGACGGGACGACCGAAGGGCGTACCAGTCACCCACGCGTCGTTGCGCAACTACCTCGACTGGGCGGTCACCACCTTCGGCTACCGCCCCGGGGACCGGCTGGCCCAGACCTCGTCGATCTGCTTCGACGCGTCGGTACGACAGCTCCTGGCCCCGCTGCTGGTCGGCGCGACGGTGGTCACCGTCGGGTGGTCCCTGCGCCGGGACCCCGAGGCGCTGCTGACCCGCCTGGAACGCGGCCGGGTCACGGTGTGGAGTTCGGTGCCCACCCTGTGGGAGCGGATCCTGCGGGCCGCCGAGGAGCGGACCGCCCGCGACGGGACACCCCCCGACCTGGGCGGGCTGCGCTGGGTCCACGTCGGCGGCGAGGAGCTGTCCCCGGTCCCGGTACGCCGCTGGTTCGACCTGTTCGGCGACGACTGCCGGATCACCAACCTGTACGGCCCCACCGAGGCCACCATCAACGCCACCTGGCACCTGATCGACAGCCGACCCGACGACACGGTGCGTCGGCTGCCGATCGGCAGCCCGGTCGGCGGGGCGCAGGTGCGCGTCGTCGACCCGGACGGGGCGATCTGTCCGCCCGGCGTCGCCGGTGAGCTCTACCTCGGCGGGGTCGGTCTCACCCCCGGCTACCTGGAGGAGCCGGAGCTGACCCGGGCCGCCTTCGTCCACCTCGACGGGGAGCGGTTCTACCGCAGTGGTGACCGGGGACGGGTCACCACCGACGGGGTCCTGGAGTTCCTCGGCCGCCTCGACGACCAGGTGAAGATCCACGGGTACCGGCTGGAACCGGGCGAGATCGAGGCGACCCTGCGGACCCACCCGGAGGTGGCCGGGGCGGTGGTGCTGCACCAGGCCGAGCCGCACCCCCGGCTGCACGCCTTCGTGGTGCCCGCCCCGCAGACCACCCCGACGGTGGCGGGGCTGCGGGCGTACCTGGGCGACAGGCTGCCGGAGCAGTTGGTCCCGGCCCGGCTGCACCTGGTGGACGACCTGCCGACGACCCCCACCGGCAAGGTCGACCGGGACCGCCTCCGGGCGTACGCCGGGTTCGGTCCGACCACCGCCCCCACCGGGGAGACCGCCACCGGCCGCACCGACGGCACCGGCACCGAGACGGCGGTGGCCCGGATCTGGGCCGACCTGCTCGGCCTGCCGGGCATCGGCAGGGACGAGGACTTCTTCGCCCTCGGCGGAGACTCCATCCTGGTTTTGGAGGTCTCCGCCCGGGTGCGGGAGCTGTTCCCGCACGCCCCGGGTCCGGCAGTCCTCTACCGGCACCGGACCCTGCGCACCCTGGCCGCCGCCGTCGACGCCGCCACCGTCGAGGCCAGGGCCGCCGAGGCCAGGGCCGCCGAGACCGATGCCGTCGCCGTCGATGCCGTCGAAACCGATGCCGTCGCCGTCGACGCACCGCAGACGCGCCGATCCGACCCGGGTCCGGGTTCCGGTGGTGGTGGCGACGCGGGGAACCCCGGTCCGCCGTACCCGGTGACCCCCACCCAACGGGGGTTCCTGCTCGCCGACGCCATCGACCCCGGGGCGGGGACCGCCTGGCTGGCCCGGCTGCGGCTGCGGGGCCGCCTCCGGCGTGACGTGTTCCAACGCGCCGTCGACCTCCTCGTCGCCCGGCACCCGATGCTGCGTACCGTCTTCCCCGCCGGGGTCCGTCCCCCGGTCCAGCAGGAGCTACCGGCGTCGCTGCGGCTCCCGGTCGGGTACGAGGTCCTCCCCCACCCCGACGCCCTGGCCACCCGGGTCGCCCGGGAACGCGACAGGGCGTTCGAACCGTGGGCCTGGCCGCTGCTGCGGCTGCGCCTGCTGGCCGTCTCCCCCGACGAGCACGTCCTCCTGGTCCACGCCCACCACCTCATCGGCGACGGATACAGCGCGGCCCTGCTCGGCCGGGAACTCCTCACCGCCTACCACCGGCTGAGCCTCGGGCGCGACGACGAACCGCCGCCGCTGCGTACCCACTTCCGGGAGTACGTGGCGCACCTGGCCCGCCGCGCCGCCGACCCGCCCGACCCGGCCGCCCACACCTGGTGGTCGCAGCGGTTCGGCACCCCGTACCGGGCTCCGGTGCTGCGGGCCGGGGAGCACCGGCACGACACGGCGACGGACGGCTCCGGTGGCCGGTCGGAACCCGCGCCCGGCAGCGGCGGCACGCCGGGCCGACAGCAGACCGCCCCGACTGTCGGCTTCACCCTCGACACCGGTGTGGTCACCGGCCTGCGTCGGCTGGCCGCCGAGGCGGGAACCACACTGCACGCCCCGGTCCTGACCGCGTACCACCGGGCGCTGACCCACCTGACCGGCCAGGACGACCTGGTCGTGGGTCTGGCCCTGACGGGTCGGGACCACGCCCTGCCGGACCTGCACCGGGTCTTCGGCCCCTGCGCGACGATGCTGCCGCTGCGGCTGCACGGCACCGGCGGGTTCGTCGAGCACCTCGCCGGGGTCACCGCCGAGGTCACCGCCGCCCGACGGTACGACGACCCGCCGTCGATCGCCGCGGCCGTCCCCGCCGCCGCCACCGGTGTGCCACTGGGCACCCAGTTCTTCTTCAGCTTCCTGGACTTCGACGCGCTCGGCGTCGCCGCACCACCGGCCGACGGCGGCCCGGACGACCCCCGACTCGACCTCGACGGGGACGACGGGACCGAGCTGGCCCCGCCGCCGCTGGGCACCGACCTGTTCCTCACCGCCCGGCCCGGACCGGACGGGCTCCGGGTCGTCCTGCGCGGGTCCCCCGGCGCCGTCACCCCGGCCGAGCTGGGTCGGATCGCCGACCGGCTCCGCGCCGACCTGACCACGGCAGCCGACCCGGCAGACGGCCGCCGGACGGCAGGCGACCGACAGACGGCAGGCGACCACCGGACGGCCGGGGTGACGGCGGGCGGACATCGACCCGGCACCCGGCTCGCCGCAGCCATCGTCGGATATCTGCCCCCGCCGGCGCAGCTGGCCGCGATCGCCGGACTGCCCGCCGACGGGCTGCCCCGGGAACACCTGCGCACCCTGCTCTTCCCCGACGGCCGTCCCCGGCTGCTGGAGGAGCTGGACACCCCGCTGGGCGGCTCCGGCTTCGTCTGCCTGCCCCGGTTCGCCGACGAACTGACCGCCGCCGGGGAACTGCTGGCCGCCGAGGCCGCCGAAGCCGTCGACCTGGCCGCCGGGCTCGGCGCGGACTGCGTGTCACTGGCCGGGATGATTCCCGCCCGCACCGGCTACGGGATCGGGGTGCTCCGGCGTACCCGCAGCGGGGTTGCGGTGACCACCGGCCACGCCGCCACAGTCGTCTCGGTGGCCCTGGCCGTGGAGGCCGCGGTGGCCGCGACCGGACGGCTACTCGCCGGACGGACCGTCGCGGTGGTCGGCCTCGGGTCGATCGGTTTCTCCGCACTGCGGCTGCTGCTGGCCCGCACCCAGGGTCCACCGGCGCGGCTGGTGCTCTGCGACGTGCCCGGTGCCGCGCCCCGACTGGCGGCGCACGCCGCCCGGCTGCGCGCCGACGGGTTCGCCGCGACGATCGAGGTGTGCCCCTCCACACCGGGGATCGCCGACGCCGGTTACCAGGCCGATCTGATCGTGGCGGCGACCAGCGCCGCCACCGAGCCGATCGACGTCGACAGGTTGCGCCCCGGGACGGTGGTGGTGGACGACTCGTTCCCCGCCGCGCTGGACACCGCTCGGGCGTTGGCCCGGATGCGGCAGCGACGCGACGTCCTGGTGGTCGGCGGCGGGCTGCTGCACGTCGGGGACACCCACAGCCACGTGCCGACGGACCTGCCCCCGGCGGCGGTCGCCGGGCACGCGAGCGCCCTCGCAGTGCCCGGCACCGTGGCCTCCTGCCGACTGGAGTCGCTGCTGTGGGCGGCCACCCCGGGCCTGCCGCTGGTGCACGGTCTGGTGGCCGAGGAGGCGGCCACGGCGTACGCGACGGCACTGGCCGGGGCCGGCGTCACCGCCGCGCCGCTGCACCTGGTGCACCACGTGATCGAGCCGGACCTGCCCGGGGCGCTACCCGGGTAGGCCGTTCGTCCAGCCCCGACGCGGCGATCGTCCGGCCTGGAACTGTCCGGTCGTCGCCAATCGTGATCATCCGATCAGGACAGTGTCTCCAGTCGGCTGTCCATCATGGTCATCTGCACCGCTATCGTGGGCGAGCGCTCGACGCCCGTCTTTCGAGGAATGCCCCCATGCGTGTGCTCGCCGTACCTGTTCAGATCGACGCGTTGTGGCTTCCCACCGAACGGAACGTCACCGGCCCCGCCGCCGACTTCAGCCGCCTGCCGTACGTGGACGCCACCACCGGACGCGACGTCAACCCGGATCAGCCGTACCTGAGCGACGCCCTGCTCCGGACCCCCTTCGAGGAGGGGTTCACGCTCCCGGCCGGCGTCCACCTCCACTGGTCGCTTCCGGACGCCCTGACCCGGGTGGTCCACGGCGAGGAGCCGCCCCGGGTCCCCGACCGGTGGCTGGTCACCCGTACCGCCCCGGACGGCGGCCGGACCCGGTGGGTGGTGGAGAGCGACGCCCTCACCGACACCGGCGACGCTGTCGGGTACCCGCTGTCGCCCGACGATCCCCCCGGCCCGACCGGTCGCCCCTACCGACGGCTGGGGCGCACCCTGCCCCTTGTCGAGTGGCCCGGCCCCGACACCGACCGGGTGGCCCGGCTGACCGCCCTCGGCCACGGGGAACCGACCTTCGCCGCCGGCTACCCCGACTCGTACAGCGTCTTCGGGTTCTTCGACCCCGACCACCCGACCCGACCCCCGGCCGGAACCCGCTACGACCTGCTCGGGTTCTACTCCCGTAGGGACTTCGACGAGCTGGCCAGGGTCCTGCGCGCCGACGACGTCGCCCCCTGGTCCGACCGGATCACCGACCGGCTCGGCTGGGCGACGCCCCCTGTCGACGGCACGCCCCCGCAGCGGATGGTCTGCGTCGGCCGGTTGACCTTCGACGAGCAGGGCGTCACCACGGCACCACCCGGAAACGAGGGGACCGGGGTCCGGCTCGCCGACACCGCCACCGAGGCCCTCGCCGGTCACCTCGGCGCGGTACTACCCGGTGTCACCCCCGACGAGATGGAACGGCTCCTGGAGGCGCTCGACCACGCCGACGAACTGGAAGCCGCCGCCCTGGACCTGCCGATCCGGCTCGCCGAGGCCCGACACACCACGGCGTTCACCCCGGTCCCCGCCGGTCTGCGCTGGACGGTCCGCCCACAGGACGCACCCCCGGACACCGACGCCGCCACGCTGGTCGCCGCCGCCCCCGAACGGGGCGGCACCACCGCCGCCCGGGAACGCGCCGACCTCCCCACCGAGCTGGGTGACCTGCTGGTCGCGCTCAACGAGACGCAGGCCGACCACGACCGGGCGCGCGCCGACGTCGACGGGGCACGCCGACGCCTCTTCGCCGACTGGCACCGCTACCTGATCTGTGCGTACCCCCCGCCGGAGGAGACGCACGACTACCCCGATCCGGACCTGGTCGCGCAGTACCTACGGCGGCAGATGGCCGACCTCGACGGGGCGGTCGCCGAGACCGGCGAGTTCCCGCCCACCGGACCGGGCGACACCCTGGCCCACCGGCTCCTGGCCGCCCGACGCGCCGTGGAACAGGTGGTGGACGCGGTCAACGCCACGGCCCCCGACGGGCTCGGATACCGGCTGCAGCACCTGCCCGAAGCGCCGTACTTCCTGCCGAACGAGCCGGTGGTGCTGGTCACCGGGGCGGCGGCCACCCCGTCGGACCGGTACGGCCGCGACGACGAGCACCCCGGCGGGGTCCTGCCGACCACCGCGCTGGAGCTGCCGGAGCCCACCGACCCGACGACCCTGGCCGAAGCCGGCGACCGGATCGAGGCCCACCTGGACACCCTCGGTGAACCGCATCCGGCGCTGCGCCGGTGGACCGGTCAGCCGTGGCACCCGGTCCTGCTGCACTGGGAGGTGGAGTTCTTCCCGGTCAGCGCCGGCACGAACCTCGGTCCACACGGGCGCGACTACGACCCCGGGTTCGTGGAGACCAACTACCGGCTGCACCCCGACGAGGTGGAGTTGACCCCCCGCCCCGGCAGGGCGGTCACCGACACGGCGGCCACCAGCTACACCGGGACGACGGTGCTCTCCTCCGCCGCCCGTCCGGTGCTCTCCACCCGGATCCTGCGGTACCTGGCGGGTGAGCCGTTGCGCCGCTACAACGAGGAACGCCGGGCCGCCGGAGCCGACCCGGTCAGCCCCGAGCAGACCCGGCTCGACCCCGACCCGCTGCTGCGCTGGTGTGCCGACCAGACCGACGACCCACGGGTACGCACCCTCGCCGCCGCGTACGCCCACCTGGCGACGTACGAGAGCAGCAACCTCGCGCAGAGCCTCGGCGGGTTCAACGACGCCCTGGTCATGCGTCGACTGACCCGCCAACTGCCGATCGCCGACCCGCTCGGGTTCCCCGGCGACCAGGAGCTGGCCGCGCAGGTCCGGGACCGGGTCGGGGACCAGAACCGGCAGGCACCGGTGCCGCTGGCCGACTTCAACCCGATCCGGGCCGGTCTGCTGCACCTGAACCGACTCCGCATCGTCGACAACTTCGGCGTCGGACACGACGTACCCGTCGACCGGCTCGCCGCCGCGACCCCGCTGCGCGACGACGAACGGCCGGGACGGGTGGCGATGCCGCCGCGACTGGCCGCTCCGGCCCGCCTGCGGCTGCTGTTGCTCGACGCCGACAACGACAAGCCGTGCAGCGGGCTGGTGGAATCCTCCCCGGTCTGCGGGTGGCTGCTCCCCGACGTCCTCGACGACGGGCTCCGGGTCCACGCCGCCTCCGGCGGGTGGCTCGGCACCCTCTATCCGACGTCCGACCCGCACCGGCCTGAGCTGGCGCTGTGGCAGGCGGCCCCGAGCACCGGGGTCCCCGCCGTCGAGGAGATCGACAACCCACGGCTGCGGGCCGTCGTCTCCCGACTACGCCAGTACGGTCCCACCCGCTTCGGTGAACTCCTCGGCGGCCTGGACGACGCGTTGGACGCGGTGGAGCCCGAAGGGGCCGACACCCACCTGCTCCGGGCCCGGCTGACCGGCCGCCCCGTCGCTGTGGTGCGACTCACCGTCGGGTTGGACCTGCTCGGCCCACCCCCGATCCACCAGGACTGGAACGTGTTCCGCGAGGATCTCGACCGGGCCGGTCGGGAGACGAACGACCTTCCCCTGGTCCGGTTCCCGGTCCGCATCGGGGAACACGGCCGGCTCGGCGACGGAGTGCTGGGCTTCTGGCGGCACCTGCCGGACGGCACCCTGGACGCCGACTACCACGACGTCCCGACGACAGCCGACGACCCGCCGTTGCGGCTGGCCTTCGGGCTGCCCGACGAGACCCTGACGGTCCTGCTCGAACCCGCCGGGGCGATCCACGCCACCACCGGAGTCCTGCCCACCGTCTCGGTCCGTCTCGACACCGCCCACCACCACGACGCGCTGGCCCGCCTGGAGACCGGTTTCCTGGTCGCCCCGGTGCTCACCGACGCCGCCGGGATCGGTCTCGCCCTGCCCAGCGAGTCGGGGCGACGCTGGACCTGGCGGGAACGCGACGCCACGGGCTGGACCGAGACCGACGACCCGCCCGGCCCGCAGGCCGGTTTCCCCACCGACCTGACCGCACGTGAGGGTTGGCTCGCCCTGCGCACCCCACCCGCACCCACCCGATGAGCCACCACCCGGGCCCTACCGCCGGATCGAGGAAGACACCGATGCCGCAGATCACCCTGCACCTCTCGTTGGAACAGACGAACACCGTCCTGGAGGCGCTCGGGCAACTGCCGTACGTCAGGGTGTTCGGTCTGATCGAGACGATCGGCCAGCAGGCCGGCGCGCAGCTCCAGCAGCCCGGCACCACCCCCGACGTGCCGCAGTCCCCGCCCGGGACGACCCCCACCGAGGTGACGGCGTGAGCGAGCGGGGCGAGCGAACCATCGTTGTCGGTACTCATGCCGACGCCGAGCGAAGCGAGGTGGCGGCGTGAGCGAGCAGGGCGAGCGAACCATCGTTGTCGGTACTCATGCCGACGCCGAGCGAAGCGAGGTGGCGGCGTGAGCGAGCGGTTGTTGCTGCACTGGTGGCTCGACGACCTGGCGGGGGGACCCACGGTGGTCGGCACCCCCACCGCCCGGACCACCGGTCGGGTGGAGGGGTCGCCGGTGATCCGGCCCGACGAGCGGTTCGGCAGCTGCCTGGAGTTGGGTGGTGGCCCCGACGCTGTCGTCAGCGAATCGGCGCTGTCGGCGGCGGTCACCGCCCAGGTCTGGGTACGGGTCGCCCCGATGCCCGCCGACACGGCGGGGGTCCTGTTCGGGCAGGCCGACGGCTTCACGTTGTGGCTGCTCGGCGACGGTCGTCTCGTCCACCAGCTCACCACCACCGACGGACACGTCAAGCACGACACCCCACCGGGGACGCTGCCCTTCGGCGAGTGGCACCACGTGGCGGTGACCAGCGACGACACTGTGGCCCGGGTGCTGGTCGACGGGGTGGTGGTGGCCGAGACCCCGCTGCCCGGTCCGGTCCGGACCGTGCCGGCCCCGTTCACGCTCGGCCGGGACCCGGACGGGTCGGGTGGACATCTGGCCCTGTCGGCGGCCCAGCTCCGGGTCCACGACGGCACCCGCTCGGCGGAGGAGATCCGCCGGGACATGGGGGCGGGGCAGGCGGTCCGGCCGTCGTTCGTCCGTACCCACCCGCTCGCCTTCGCGCTCGTCGACGCCGACGAGCAACCGGTGCTCCGGATCGACGACGCCCCGGCCGGGCAGACCCTCACCCTCCGGCTGACGAACTCGTCCCGACACGACCTGACCCTGTCACCGGGGGTCGGGCCGGTCTCGGCGCAGGAGCACCACCTGGCGTTGCGGTTCCGGGCCGGGGTGCTGGCCGCCGGGTCCACCCCGGCCCTGTCGGTCCCGGGCTGGACCCTGGCCACCGACGCCGACCTGACCACCTGCTTCCTGCGCGCGCCGGAGGCCACCACGATCGCCGCCGGGCGGAGCACCGAACTGCAGTTGACCGGGATGCGCGCCGACGCGACCGGCGGCACCCGGGGCAGCCGGGTGGAGTTGGGCTACCGACGGCTCGGGTACGTCGGTGAGCCGACCGAGCTGACCGGTTCCCGGCACCAGGTGTTGGAGATCGTCAACCACCGGGGTCGCCCCGACGTACCCCTGCATCTGGGGCTGGTCGGTGGCGACCGGGTGCTCAGCGACGGCAGCGCCGCCAGCACCCTGCGGCTGCGGGTGGCGAACCTGTCCCGGGACGTCGCCGTACCGCTCACCGGTGCGGACGGGGCGGCCCCGACGGAGCTGGTGCTCTCCTTCGAGGTGCAGGGGGCCGGGGAGTCCCGGGACTGGGCGTTGACAGACGCCGGTACGGCCGGAGCGGTGGGTCTGGCAGTGACCGGCCCGGCCGGTGGCGGTTGGCAGGTCCGACGGGAACCGCTCGGGCAGCGCGCGGAGTGGACCCTGGTCCCGGGCGTCGACACCATCCTGCCCCCGGACGGCTGGTGGGAGCTGACCCTCACCGAGGTACACGGTCTGGTCGGCCCGGGACGGGCACCGGTGCGGTTGGCGTACCGCAACGTTCCCGGCTTCCTCGACGGGGTCCTCACCGTCGAGGTGGAGCGCGCGCCGCTGGTCTTCGCAGGTCGCGCGGCGGGGCTGGGCACCGTGACGCCCGAGGCCCGGCTGCACGTCGTGGACCACACCGGTGACGGTAACGGCGGCAGTGTGATCGTCGGGCCGACCCACCAGCCGAACCTGCGACTCGGGTACGACAGCACGTACTCGTGGGTGCAGTCGCACGGCAACGCCCCCCTGGCGATCAACCCGGTCGGCAACAACGTCGGGGTCGGGACCACAGTCGCGGGGTCCCGGCTGACCGTCCAGGCCGTCACCGACCACCTCCAGTTGCGTCGGGAGGCGCAGACCGGGGGCCGACCGGTGTTCCTGGAGCTGTTCCAGGCGGCGACGGCGGCCGACGTCGGCGTCCATCCCGGCATCCGGTTCCACCACTCCGGCAGGTTCTGCCACCGGATCGAGGCCCGCCCCGAGGGCATCGCGTTCACCGACGACGGGTCGGCCGGCCTCATCGACGTGCACGCGGCGGTGGCACACGCCGCCGAGGTACGCGCGAACCGGGTCCAGGCCGCCCAGTTCGTGGCCACCGCCGGCTCCGACCACCTCCAGCTGCGTCGGGAGGAGCAGACCGGCGGTGGGGTGCTGTTCCTGGAGCTGTTCCAGGCCCAGACACCCGACGGCGTCGACGTCCACCCCAGCATCCGGTTCCACCACTCCCACCGGTTCTGGCACCGCATCGAGGGCCGCCCCGAGGGCTTCGCGTTCAAGGAGGGCGCCTCCGACGGGCTCGTGAGCGTGCACGCCGCGCGCGGGAACTTCCAGGCGTTGACAGTGGACGGGGTCTCCATCGGCGCGCACGAGCTGCGCGCCCTGTTGCGCCTGGCCGCCGGGCAGTTGGAGTTCGACCTCTACAACGTCTACCAGGACGAGTACGCCTACGCCGCGGACTTCAGTCCCTTCGACGGCGACCGGCGACACGTCTTCACCTGGCGTCGCAAGGGTCAGCAGGTCAGTCAGGGCCGCTGGCGGATCGCCTTCCCGAGCTGAACGACGAGGACAGCGAGAGACCGAAGCCATGGCCCGCAAACGCAAAGCCGACGACGATCCCACGACCCGCAAGAAGATCAAGCTCGAACCGGCGGACGTCACCGCCCTGAAGGAACGGTTGGCTCTGGGCGGGGACGGGACCCTGACCGGTACCCGTGGCGACGGGAACTTCTACGCCCGGTTCGTGAACATGGGGCAGGGCGACTGCATCGTCCTGGCCACCCCCGCCGGGAAGACGGTGGTGGTCGACTGTGGTTCGTCGCGGACCGACGACGGCCTCTCCGACAACTACCTGAAGCTCTTCGCCTACCACAACCTCTTCGCCGACCGGTTCCTCAGCACCGCCCACCCGCAGGTCGACATCCTGATCCTCACCCACTGCGACAAGGACCACTTCAACAAGCTCGACTCGGTGATGAAACTGCACGACGCGGACGTGAGCGTCGTCGACATCTACCACAGCCGGGAGTTGCACAAGTACGGCAAGGGTGCCCGCGACTGGATCCAGAGCAACCAGACCGGCACCGAGTGGTGGGTCGTCTGCAACGAGGACACCGACGGGAGGGGGTCGACGACGCTGCGCTGTCGGACGCCGAACGACCGGGACTACCAGCCGTACACCATCGTCGCCAACGTCGTGCCCCACCTGGATCCCGACGGTGGGATCCGGATCCACACCGAGGCCGACTGCACCATCACCATCCTGGCCAGCGGGGTCGACGAGGACTACGCCGTCGACGGCGACACCCGGGACGGCAACAACCGGGCCAGCGTCGTCACCCTGGTCGAGGTCTTCGGCAAGAAGCTGCTGCTCTGCGGGGACGCCACCCGGTCGACCGAGGAGTACCTCATGACGGAGAGCACCTCGGCGGAGAAGTACGAGACCCGACTGAGCGGTGTCGACGTCGTCCACGTCGCCCACCACGGCAGCGGCAACACCTCCTCCTCGGACGCGTTCGTGGAGCTCCTCGCCCCCACGGACCGCGCGTTGATCAGCGCCGGAAAGGTCGGCGACCCGGCGTACGGGCTGCCGTCGCGGTCGGTCGTGCAGCGGTACCACACCCAGTTCCAGGGCGACGGCGTGACGGCACCGGCCCACGACGTCTGGTCGTGGCCGAACGGGATCATCACACCGTCGTCGGCGCAGTCCCTCACGACCCCCGTCTACTCCACCGGTTCGATCGTCCCCCAGCCGCTCACCGCCACCCAGCTGGACATCACCTGGACGAAGCCCGCATGAACCGCCGGGAACTCGCCGCGCTGATGGCAGCCGTCGACGGCGGAACCTTCGACCTCCCGGTGGAGGTCCTCCCCGCCAGGGTCGCCGACTGGCTGGGCGGTTTCCTGCCCACCGGCCGGATCTCGCTCACCGCCGCCACCCGACCGACCCCGGGTGACGACACCGCAGTCACCGGCACCTGCCACACCGACCCGTTCACGGCGATGTCCGTGACGATCCGGTTCACACTTGTCGCCGAGGAGGTCACCGGGATCGTCGTCACCGCCGTCGGCGGCCCGACCTGGTCCCTCGCCGACGCCTTCCCGGTGCTGCGGGGCGGGATCCTCGCCGACCCGCGCTTCGACCGACCCACCCTGACCCTCGACTCCGCCCTGCTCGACCGGCCCGCTCCGACAGTGGACTCGGCTTCGCTCGCCGGGGCCGGCTCCGCGTCGGTGGTCGCCGACGTGCCGATGACCTTCACCGGCGACCTGCGGGTCACCGCGGCGATGACCCTGCTGACACTGCTCTTCCCCGGCTCCGAGCACCCGGTGACCGGGACCCTCGTCATGCGCCGGGTCGCCCCCACCGACCTGCCCGTGGCCACACGGTGGGTCCCCGAGGTGCACCTGGTCGGCTACCGGGGACACGATCTGGACCTGGGACCGGTCACCCTCACCGACCTGCGGTACGACCTGGTCGGTCTCCCCCGACTCAACGTCTCCACCATCGACCAGGAGGTGGCAGCGTACGTCAGGGTCGGCGGTGCCCTCCCGGTCCGCACCGCCGACGGCCCCGGCGGGACCACCCGGACCCGGTCGGTCACCGTCGACGCCCTGGTCGGCGGGTGGGGGCACCCGATCCGACTCGCGGCGAACTTCGGGCAGCTCGGCCCGGTCACCCTGGCCGACGTCGCCGGCCTGCTCGGGCAGTCCAGCCTCACCGTCCCGTTCGACATCGACCCCGGTGCCGGGATCACCCTCGGGGAGGTCGCCCTGACCGTCACCCCGGGGTCGTCCCACCTGGTCGACCGGGTGACCGCGACGGTGCACACCGAGGCGGAGTGGGTGGTCGTCGCCGACCTGCTGACCGTCGAACAGATCGACGTCACGGTCCGGGTCGGCGACCCGTTCGGTGTCCCCAAGCTCGGCGTCACAGTGGACGGGCTGGTCGGGATCGGTGCGGACGGCACCCTCGAACTCGTCGCCGACCCGGGCACCCGGCAGCTCGCCGGACACCTCCGCGAGGACGACCCGCCCCTGCACCTGCGGGAGGTGTACGCCCACTTCACCGGCGCGGACCCGACCCACCTGCCCGACCTCGCCGTGGACGCGTTCATGGCCGAGGTCACCCTCCCCGGATCCGGTACCGCGGGCACCGCCCTCACCGGTCTGATCGAGGTCGACGGCGTCTGGGTGATCACCGACGGGGTCGAGCTGCGCGCCGTCACGTTCGCCCTGGACCACGCGCCGGGCTCGACCACCTTCCTGGCCGAGGCCCTGTTCGACCTGCACCAGGTCAGCCTGCGGGTCCGGGCCGGATACGACTCGTCACCGCAGCGGCAGTGGGAGTTCTCCGGGGAGACCGGGCCGGGTCAGCAGATCCCCGTCGGCGGGTTCTTCGACGACCTGACGCACCGCCTCGGCGGCCCCCCGCTGCCCGCCCCGTTGGCCGGGGCGACTGTGGAGAACCTCGCGATGGCGGTCTCCACCGGGGCGAGACGGTTGGCGTTCACCGGGCAGGTCCGGTTCCCCGTCGACGGCACCGACGTGGCGCTCACCCTCGCCGTGGACACCGCAGCCCGGTCGGTCGCCGGGTCGGTGGCCCTGGCCGTCCCGGTCGAGGGCGGCACCTTCCGTCCCCGGCTCGACGTGCACTTCGCCCAGGACCCGACCGCCCGTCGGCTGGCCGCGTCCTACTCGCACGCCGCCACCGACCCGGTGCCGCCGCTGCGTTCCCTGGTGGCGGCGTTGTCCCCGTCGGCCGCCGCCCACGTCCCCGACGGGGTCCGCCTCGACCTGAGGCGGGCACTGTTCGCGCTGACCGCCCCCACCGGCGGCGCGTCGAACACGTACGTGTTCGGGGTGGAGGTCGCCGCCACCCTCGACCTGGCGAAGCTGCCGGTGGTCGGCGACCACCTCACCGGGGCCACCACCATGGGCGTCGACCCGCTGCGGGTGATCGCGGCCACCACGGCGCTCGTCGCGGCCGAGGTCGAGGCGGTCGCCGCCCTGCTCCCCGACACCGCGCCCCGGCTGCCCGCCGGGAACCTCGCCGCCGGGTTCACCGTCGACGCCGTGGTCCGCCTCGGACCGCTGACCCAGGCCGTCACCGTGCCGGTCGGCGGCCCGTCGGGCGTGGTGGCCGCGACCTCGGGCACCCCGCCGGTACGCACCGGCGACGACGCCTCCTGGATCAGCGTGCAACGGTCGTTCGGGCCGCTGCACGTCGCCCGGGTCGGGCTGGCCTTCCGCAGCTCCCCGGGCGGTGGATCCCGGATCGCGTTGCTGCTCGACGCGTCGGTGACGGTGGCCGGACTGACCCTGTCCCTGACCGGCCTCACCGTCGAGGTCCCCGCCTCCACCCCGATCGGCCCGCCCACCTTCGACCTGGCCGGAGTCGGCCTGTCGTACGCCAGCGGGCCACTGCGGATCGACGGGGCGTTCCGCAAGACCACCATCGAGTACGAGGGCCACAGCTACCCCGCGTACAGCGGCGGGCTGCAACTGCGTACCCTCCGGTTCTCCCTCGGGGCGCTCGGCGCGTACGTGCAGCTGCCCGCCGGGCCGTCGCTGTTCGCGTACGCCTTCCTCAACGGCATCCAGGGCGGCCCGCCCTACCTGTCGGTACGCGGACTCGCCGCCGGGTTCGGGTACAACCGCCGGTTCGTCGCCCCCGACATCGCCGACGTGGCGACGTTCCCGCTTGTCGTCGACGCGGTCAGCGGACCACCACCGGGGACCACCCTCGCCGACGAGCTGCGGATCCTCGACGACTACCTGCCGCCGTCGGTGGGGGACTACTTCCTCGCCCTCGGTGTCCGGATCAACTCGTTCGAGATGGTCGACTCGTTCGTCCTGGTCGCCGCCGTCTTCGGACACCGGTTCGAGCTGGACGTCCTGGGGTTGTCGACAGTGGTGCTACCGGCCCCGGAGCCCGCCGCCACCCCGGTCGCCCCGCTGGCGCAGGTGCAGCTCGCCCTGCGGGCCAGCCTGGTCCCCGAGGACGGTTACCTGACGGTGGCCGCCCAACTCACCCGGGCGTCGTACGTGCTGTCCCCGGACTGCCACCTGACCGGCGGTGTCGCCTTCTCCACCTGGTTCGCCGGGGAGCACGCCGGTGACTTCGCCCTCACCGCGGGCGGCTACCACCCGCAGTTCCCGGTGCCGGCGCACTACCCGACCGCGCCCCGCCTCGGTTTCAGCTGGCAGGTCTGCGAACAGCTCAGCATCTCCGGCGGGGCCTACTTCGCGTTGACCCCGAGCAACCTGATGGCCGGTGGCCGGGTCAGCGCGGTGTGGCGGGACGACTCGCTGCGCGCCGCCTTCGACGCCTCGATGGACTTCGTGCTGTCCTGGCAGCCGTACCACTACGAGGCGGCCCTGCACGTCGGGGTCGACGTGTCGTACACGTTCCAGGCCTTCGGCACCCACACGATCAACGTCCACGTCGGCACCGACGTCCGGCTCTGGGGTCCGGACTTCGGCGGCACCGCCCGCATCGACCTCGACGTCACCAGCATCGACATCCCCTTCGGCGCCGAACCCCGGGCCACCCCTGCGGCGTTGTCGTGGGGCCGGTTCCGCGACACGCTGCTGCCACCCCGGGAGCGGGTGGTCGGGGTGTCACTGCGCGCCGACTCGCACCGCAGCGCCACCGACGCCGACGACGACCTGGGAGTCGCCGACCCGCAGGCGTTGGTCCTGGTGAGCAACAGCGCCATCCCGGCCAGCAGCGCGGTACGCGGCGACGAGCGGACTCCCCTGTCCACCGGGGCCGGGCGGACCCGGTTCGGCGTCGGACCGGTCGACGTCGCGAAGGGTGCGGTCACCGCCGTACACCGGATCGTCATCACCCACCAGGGCACCCCGGTCGAGGACCGGTTCGAGTTCACAGCGGTCTGCACCGCCCTGCCGTACGCGCTGTGGGGCGGTAGCCTCCGGGCGTCGGTCACCGACCCGACGCTCCTGACCGACCTGGTCACCGGGTACGAGATCCGACCCCGGCCGGCGGAGACGCCCGAGGACCCGGTCTGGATCGACGGGGCGCGGCTGCGCGCGGGCACCCCGTTGTACGTCCGGGAGACCATCGCCCTCGACCCACCGGCGCGCAGCCCGGTGGTGGTGGCCGAACCGGCCGCCCGGGCGGCCGTCATCGAGCAGGCGATCGCCGCACCCGGCGTCGCCGCCGCACGGGCCGGTGTGCTCGCCGCGCTGCTGCCCTCGACGGAGATCGACCTCACCGGCTTCGACACCAGCCAGTTCCACGCGATCCCGGAGGTGGCCGCCCATGCCTGAGTCCCGGCTGGAGTTCCGTGACCACCACCGTCCGGTGCTGGCCGCCGGCGACTACCAGGTCACAGTGACGCAGCAGGTCAGCCTGGAGCCGGAGGACTTCTCCACGACCCGCCGGTTCACCGTCGCCGGTGACCGGTTCGGGCTCGCCCCGTCCCTGGTCCGAACGGTGTTCCCCCCGCACGGCAGCGTGGGTGACCACACCGGGGTCCTGCCGCACGTGGTGCTCGACCGGGCCACCCTGCCCTGGGAGCGCCGCCCTGTCGCCGACGACCCGACGACAGCCCCCTGGCTGGCGTTGCTGCTGTTCACCGAGGACGAACGGCCGACGCCGCAGACCGTACCGCTGGGGCAGCTCGGGGCGGGGGGTCGGCTGCCGACGGCGGCGGCCACCCCGGAGCGGCACGAGTCGACCGACGACCCGGTCACCGTCGTCGACGTACCGCTCGATCTGCTGACCGACCTGGTGCCCGACCACGCCGAGCTGCCCCTGCTGGCGCACGTGCGCGCCGGTGACGCCGACTCGGGCGAGGCGGCGGTGGTGGTCGGGACCCGGCTCCCCCCGGCCGGTGCCACCTGCACCGTGCACCTGGTCTCCCTGGAGCACCGGTTCCGGGCGACGGGTGACGGGCGGGTGGTTTTCGACCCCGGACCGGCCCCGGGCGGCTCCGAGGTGCACACCGTCCGCCTGGTCAGTCTGACCAGTTGGCGGTTCGCATCGGTCAGCGCCGACCACACCTTCGCCGCGCTGGTCCGGGACCTGGCCGACGACGGCGGCACCCTCCGGCTGCCCCCGACGGGCAACGAGGCCGCCGAGCGTCGCCTCACGCAGGGGTTCGTGCCCCTGCGGCATCACCTGCGCCAGGGCGGACGCAGCATCGGCTGGTACCGAGGCCCCCTGGTGACGGGTCCGACGGACGACGGGCCGGTGGCCCCCACCCGGACGGGCGACGCGCTGCTGCGCTTCGACCCGGACCTGGGCATGTTCGACGTCGGGTACGCCGCCGCCTGGCAACTCGGCCGGCTACTGGCGTTGAGCAGCGGCGACGTCGCCGCCGGGCTGTACGGGTGGCGTCGCCGCCGGGATCAGCGGACCAAGCGGAGCGTGGACGGGGGGTATCCGCTGGCCGTGACGGCCATCGACGACGCCCCACCCGCCGGGGTGGTCGACTGGCTGGCCGGTCTGACCCGCCTGGACGGGATCCCGCTGACCTACCTGGTGCCCGACGAGGGGTTGGTGCCGGTCGAGACGATCAGGTTCGTCGGGGTGGACCAGACCTGGGTGCGGCACCTCGTCGACGGGGCGACGAGCATCGGTCGCCTCGGTCCGGCCGACGAGCGACGCGACGCGGACGCCTCCGTACCTGTGGACTTCCCCGTCCTCACCGGGGCGCTCATCCGTTCCGACGTGGTCTCGGGCTACCCGGACCTGCTCGTCGACGGGTACGCCGACCCGGAGGGCGAGCAGCCGCTGCCGCGCTGGCGGACCCGTCGTCTCACTCCCGACCTGCTGCTCTGCCTCTTCGTCGGGGACCTCGCCCGGTTGGACCTGCACCAGCCGCCGCAGGCCCGGCACCTGGCCGTCGAACCGACCCCGGCCGGCACGTTCGGGCGGGTCCTGCGGGCTCCGGGCGGCACGGACCGCCGACCGGAGCCGATCGACGGTCTGCCGTTGGGCCCCCGGGGGACGGTCCCCGTGGCCGACTTGGCGGTGGCGGTGGCGGCGGCCCTGGGGGTCGCTGCGGGCGACGTCGGTTCGGGCGACCTGGCCCTGCAGCTGACCGAGACCGCCGAACGGGTCACCTTCCTCCGCCGACCCACCGGCGGGTCGAGGTGACCCGCCGGTGAGGCGGGCCGGTTCCGGGTCACCGGAACCGGCCCGGGGTTCACCGCTGCGCGGGAGCGGCCCCGTTGTCGTTGAACCGGAAGGTGATGTTCTTCAGGTCGCCGTCGCCGGGTTCCTCCAGGATCAGACCGTTGGTCGGCGAGTGCTGCAACAGCGCCGAGTTGTTGCTGATGTGGTAGACCCCGTCGGCACCGTCGACCTTGGTGATCTCGAACTGCTGCTTCGGCTCGTCCGACGTGCAGTCGGCACCCTCGACCCGTAGCGGCTGGGTGTTGCCCGGGTTGAGCACCTGCCAGCAGACCGGGTCACCGGTGCCCGGTCCCCCACCACCACCCTTGTACGACTTGACCTGGAACCTGTCGCCCGCCACCGGGGTCGGGACGAACAGCTGCCGCCCGCTGTCGTCGTCGGCCTCGCCGAGTCGGCCGTCGTCGAGCAGCGACAGGCCCGCCTCGAACCCCTCGACCCGGACGATGGTGACCTGACGCGTGCCGGAGAGCAGCTCGTCGTCGGGGGCAGCCGCACTCGACCCGGCGGGGGTGGGGGTGGCGGAGGTCGCGGCCGGGGTGGCCGGGGTGGTCTCCGCGGTGGGGACGGTCGTCGAGCCCGACACCTCCTCGGCGACCGGGTCACCGTTTCCGCAGGCACCCATCGCTGCGGTCAACACCAGTGCCCCCGCTCCCGCGAACAGTTTCCGCATCACCATCACCTTTACCTTCCGTCGCCGCGCCGGCACGCTTCGACATCGTTTGATCACTTGTCGCTCTTCTTGTCCGGTACCCCCCACGATCGACAGATAAGCCTCCCCGCCCGGTCCGATCTGGATTCTGGACGGCGGAGGGCGCGGAAGCGGTCGGTGAGCGGCCCGGCGTCGACGGCCAGGCAAGCGGTATCCTGTGCGTTCCGTCGAAACGGCCGAGGAACTGGGTCGGAAATCCGACTTCACACCACGGCACCGCTGTTGATTCCAGCCGACCAATTCACTGAGGATGGTCTTCCCTGGTGAGCTTCGGTGGAAGGGTACGACGGAAATGCAACTTCCACGTCGAGGTGAATTGCGCGCCCAATTCTCCTGTTTCCTTAATCGGTGCCCGGCCGGGGTCTCAGGTGACTGACCGCAGAATCGTCGAGAACAATGCCGGGAAATCCGGCAACGTCGCGAGGAACCTCCTCGTACGGTCCCTGGCGATCATCGAATTCGTCACAGCTGCGGCCACCCCGCCGCGCTTCTCGTCCATCGCCCGGGCCACCCGGATCCCGAAGAGCACCCTGCACCGACTGCTCGGCGCGCTCATCGAGGCCGAGCTGATGGTCCGCTTCGGTGACGCGTACGGCGTCGGCGACCGGTTGACGGGCCTGCGCCCCGTGGTCACCGAGCCCCTGGCACCCCAGATCCGCCACGTCCTCCTCCCCCACCTGGTCAAGCTGCACCACGCCACCGGACTGGTGTCCTACCTCGGAGTGCTCGACCTGGACGCGGTGGTCGTCAGCGACGCGGTGTACACCCTCGGACAGGAGACCGTGGCCCCGCTGCGGGGAGGGCGGCTCCCCGTGCACTGCACAGCTGTCGGCAAGGTCCTGCTGGCCTACGACGCCCGACTGGTGGAGCGCTTCGAGGAGCTGGCGGAGCTGCCGGCCTCCACCCCGTACAGCGTCTCCGACGGGCGGAACCTGCGTCAGGAACTCCTGCGGATCAGGGTCACCGGTACGGCCTGGGCGGACCAGGAGTGGCGGCTCGGGATCCGGGAGGCGGCGGCTCCGGTCTTCGGTCCGACGACCCGCCCGCTGGCCGGGCTGGCGCTGCTCTGGAGGGACAGCACCCCCGGGCACGACCCGAATCTGTTGCAGGCCCTGCGGCAGGCAGCCTTCGCTGCCTCTCTGGCCCTGCGCCGGGCCCTGGCCGGGGAGGCAGGACACCCCTCCTGAGCTGGCCATTGTCCGATTTGTCGGGTTAATCGGGTGGGGAAGGTGAGTGGTTCCGGAGCCCGGAACGACAGCCGACCCCGACCTGCGCCGATCAGGCACGGTTGGTCCACCGTCGGACCCGGTCGCGGCCGACCGGGAACGGCACCACCGACGTCCGATGGAGGGACAATGCACGGGACACCAGCCCGACCACCCGAGTCCCGGGCCGCGATCGCCCGGCGTCTGATCACCCTGCTGGAGTTGGTCGCGACGGGTGACCCGCACAGCCTCGCCGGCCTGGCCCGCCGGGCGATGCTGCCCCGGACCACCACCTACCGCCTGCTGCGCATGTTGCAGGGCCTCGACATGGTCGACAGGCTCGACGCCCGGTACGTCCTGGGGCACAGATTCGGACGCCTCGTCTCCGGCGCCACCCGCCACGAACGGGACCTGCGCCGGATCGTCATGCCGGTGCTGTTCGAGCTCGCCCGCCACCACGACCTCATCGTCCGCCTGCTCGTGCTCCGGGGCGACGAGGTGGTGGCGGTGGAACGCCTGTTCGGACACCGGTACGCCCGGGCGATGCAGACGCACCCCGACCGCGTCCCGGCCCGACTCACCACCGCCGGCCGACTCCTGCTCGCCCCGCCGCAGCACGACCCGGTCACCCCGCACGCCCGGTCGGGTCAGCGCGGCCAGCGGCCACTGCGGCCGGTCGACGTCGCGCCGGTGGACCCGGCCCGGGAGCACCTGGACCGCGTCGAGGTCCCCGTCGTCGGGCCGGACGGCCGGCCGGTAGCGGTCATCGAGCTGGCCGGCTACCCGGAGCACTTCTCCCGGCCCTTCCTCACCATCGCCGCCCAGCGGGCCGCCTTCGACGCCACCCGCCTGCTCGCCGGGGACTGCCGACGGCCCTGACACCGACGCTCACTCCGGCCCGTCAGCCGCCCGGTCGCAGAGGGCCGCCGCCGGCGGCCAACAGGATCCGCAGTCGCAGTTCGGCGGTGCACGCCGCCGCGAGATCCCCGAGGTCACGTAGCTCGCCCCGGGACCAGGCGCGAGCCGAGGTGTCGATCGCGCAGAGCGCGCCCAGGGCACGCCCGTCCAGGTCGGTCAGGGGCAGCCCGGCGTACGCGACGACCCCGAGGTCGGCTATCGCCCGACTGTCCCGCACCTTCGCGTAGATCCGGGCGTCGGCCACCACCAGAGCGCCGTCGAGCACCACGTCCTTGCAGAGGGACTCCTCAAGGGACGTCTGTCTGGTGACGGCCCAGGGTTCGGGCAGCCCGGCCAGCCCCGGGAAGACCTGCCGGTCCGGCAGCACCATCGTCACCAGGGCGACAGGCGTCTGGAGCACCCGGGTCACGATCCGCGCCATCGAGTCGAACCAGGGGTCCGATCGGGCCCCCAGACCGGCGCGGCCGATCGCCGCCAGTCGGTCCGACTCGGCGAACACGGCCAGGTCGGCCGCTACCTGTCCCGGTCCCGTCATCCCGACCTCCGGACCACTGGTGGAGCCTGCGACGTTCACGGTACAACCGATGACCGTCTGTCATCCCTGCGCCACCCGCCGTGCAGTACATCCTCCACGTCGGGGAGCCTCCACTGTCGCGCCTCGGGGGCGACGCAGCGCCAAACAAGGGCCACCATTACCACAAATGCCCAAAATCACCTCTTTTGCTGATAGATACTGACGCCGATGGAGCGGCCACTTCCCGCCGATTCCAGCGGACGCAGTCGACGGAGGAACCCTGTGGAACAACTCGACACCGAGCGCGGGCCTCGGAGGAGCCTCGCCGACCGCTACGACCCACGCGACAACGCGTTCGGGTTCCTGCGGCTCGCCCTGGCCCTCGGGGTCCTGGTCGCGCACTCGTGGCCGCTGGGCCTGGCCCGACCCAGCTTCGGCGCCTCCCTCACCTTCGGGCAGAGCGACCTCGGCACCCTCTCGGTGCAGGGGTTCTTCGTCATCTCCGGCTTCCTCGTCGCCGGGAGCGCACTACGGCTGTCCCCCGCCCGTTTCGCCTGGCACCGGGCCCTGCGGATCCTCCCCGGCCTCTGGGTCTGCCTGGTGGTGACCGCCCTGGTGATCGCCCCGGCGGTGTACGTGGTCGAGAACGGCACCCTGACCGGGTTCCTCACCCACCCCGAGGGACCCCTGCGGTACCTCGTCGTCAACTGGTTCGGCGCGATGGACCAGTACCCGATCGCCGGGCTGCTGTCGGACACCCCGTACGGCCGGGTCGTCGGTGGCCCCAGCGCCTTCGACGGGTCGCTGTGGAGCCTGAAGTACGAGTTCGGCTGCTACCTGCTGATCGGTGTCCTGGCCGCGACCGCCGTCCTGCACCGGGCGTTCCGCTTCGTCCTGGCCCTCACCGTCGGGGCGTACCTGCTCGTCCTCAACGACCTGCTGACCGTCGCCAGCGTCACCGACCGGCCACCGCAGCGGGGTGCTGTCGGGCTGCCGTTGCTGGGCAGCTTCGCCGCCGACTGGACGCTCTACCTCACCTTCCTGTTCCTGCTCGGGGCCTGTGCCCGCCGCTACGCCCACCGGCTGCCGATGACGGGTGGCCACGCCCTGGCGGCCGTCGTGGTCATGGTCGTCTCGATGCGCCTCGGCGGGTTCTTCGCCGTCGGGCTGCCCGCCTTCGCCTACCTGGTGCTCTACCTCGCCGTGGCCCTGCCCCGGGCGCTGCGCCGGATCGGCCGGGAACGGGACTACTCCTACGGCATCTACATCTACGCCTTCCCGGTGCAGCAGGTCGTCGCCCTGCTCGGCGGCGCCGCGGGGGGCCTGCTGGTCTACACCCTGCTGTCGGTCGCCGGCACCCTGCTGCTCGCCGTACCCAGCTGGCACCTGGTGGAGCGACCGGCGCTGCGGTGCAGGAACTGGCTCGCCGCGCCGGTGCCCACGCCCGTGGCCACCACGTCCACGCCCCCGACGCCCGGCCACGTGTCGAGGAGAGAGGTTCGGTCGAGATGACGACCGGTTCGGTCCGAGGGTCCCGGCTGAGCCGTCTGGCCGGCCTGGCCCGCTGGCAGAAGGTGATGCTCGCCCTCGTCGCGGTCTTCGCGGTGCTCTGCGCCACGCTCGTGACGCTCGGCCTGGGCGCCCGCCACCGCTACGAGAGCCGGGTGCAGCGCGAGGACATCCTCGGCGACGGCGCCCCCGGACGCGACGAGCGGCGGTGGGCCGAGGGGCCGCTGAACCTCCTGCTGCTCGGCTCCGACTCCCGCGACGGCGAGCCCGACCAGGGGACGTACCCGGGCCAGCGCTCCGACGCCATCATGGTGGTGCACCTCAACGCGGCCCGGGACACCGCCACCGTGGTGTCGATCCCCCGGGACAGCTACGTCGACGTCCCGGCCCGGGAGGGCAGCTGGAACGGCGGCCCCAACAAGATCAACGCCGCGTTCGCCTTCGGCGGGGCCGCCCTCGCCGCCGAGACCGTGCACCGGCTCACCCGCGTACCCCTCGACGGGGTGCTGGTGGCGAACTTCGCCGCCGTCCGGTCGATCGTGGACGCGGTCGGTGGGATCACCGTCTGCCTGCCACACGAGGTCGCCTCCGTCACCACCGGAGCCCGGTGGCCGGTCGGCTGCCACAGGTTGGACGGACCGGCCGCCGACGACCTGGTCCGGCAGCGACACGACGTCCCCGGGGGCGACTTCGGGCGGATCCTCGACCAACAACTCGTCGTACGGGCCATCGCCGAGCAGGTCACCAGCGGGAACCTGCTCGCGAACCCGGCCAAGCTGGACCGACTGCTGACCACCGCCGCCGAGGCGCTCACCGTGGACCGGGACCTCGACCTCACCGACCTGGCCCTGGCGGTGCGCCGGATCCGGCCGGAAACCCTCCGGTTCGTCACCGTCCCGGTCGCCGACCCCGCCGTCGACACCCCGGCCGGCTCGGCGGTACGGCTCGACGACCGGCTCGCCGCCGACCTGTTCACCGCCGTCCGGGACGACACAGTGGACCGGTGGCTCGCCGACAACCCGCAGGCGGTCACCGTCAACTGAGCCCGGCGACGCGACGGGGACCGGCCGACCGGCCGGTCCCCGTCGTTCCCGGTCAACCTCCGGTCACCGGGAACGACGCCAGTACCGGCAGGTCCAGTCCACCTGGTGCAGCTCGTCGGTGATGCCGTGCTCGGCGCGGAAGTCGTCCACCGCCTGCTTGCAGCCGCGTACCGCGTGGTAGTCGTCGGCGATGACGTACCCGCCCACCGACAGCTTCGGGTAGAGACTGCGCAGCGCCACCATCGTCGAGTCGTACATGTCGCCGTCGAGGCGGATCACCGACAACCGCTGGACCGGCGCCGTGGGGAGGGTGTCCTGGAACCAGCCCGGCAGGAACCGGACCCGGTCGTCGAGCAGGCCGTAGCGCCGGAAGTTCGCCTTGACCTGCTCCTGCGGCACCGCCAGGATCGACTTCGTCCAGAGCGCGTCCTCCATGTCCTCGATCCGGCCCGGTTCGGCCTTCGGCAGCCCCCGGAACGAGTCCGCCACCCACACCGACCGGTCCCGGTCGCCGTAGGCACGCAGCATCCCCCGCATGAAGATCACCGCGCCGCCACGCCACACCCCGGTCTCGATCAGGTCACCCGGTACGTCGTCGGCCAGCACGTCGGCGATGCACCGCTCCAGGTTGTCCAGCCGCCGCAGGCCGATCATGGTGTCCGCCTCCGGCGGCCAGTCACGGCCGTTGGCCCGGGCGTCGGCGTCGAACGGGAACCTCAGCACCAACTCCAGTCCCCGGCGCTGCAACAGGTGCTTGTACCGACGGTAGATCCGGCCGTGCAGGGACCTCTCGCGAGGGTGGTACGGCATCCAGCTCTCCTGGAACACGTACCGGGTCAACGCCTGCTTGAGCAGGTCGCAGTACATCGCACGCGGATCGGTCAGCTCGGTCCGCTCGGTGGTGAGCGTGTCACTCATCGGTTGTCTCCTCTCACGGTCGGTTCGGACGGGTACGACCGGAGGTCCGGCCGGTGCGCCGCGACCCCCGTCGACCCGGTTCGTCCGGTGGTCACCGACGTGACCACCGGCGGGGTTCGGTGGGGGTGGTCCGGTCGGGGGTGTCGGCGTCGGCGAGCACCCCGTGTGGGACGTACCGGGTGGCCTCGGGGTCCGGGGCGCGGCGGGTCGGCACCGACTCGATCGGAACCCGGCCGGTCGCCACCCGGAAGGAGCGGCTGCCCGCGTCCGCCCGGACCAGCGGACGACCGCGTACCGACCCGAGACCGCCCCGGGGGTCGGCGGGGACCGGCGC